>DASZHJ010000032.1:0-20308 GCA_035938015.1 Allostellaceae bacterium | reverse complement strand
GAGCTGCGCAAGCAGCTGAAGGTGCCGTCGAGCGTCAAGGGCGTGGTCGTGTCGCAAGTCGCGGACTCGAGCCCGCTCGCCGACGTCGACTTGCAGGCGGGCGACGTGATCGTTTCGGTGAACCAAGAGCCGGTGGTGACGCCGAAGGACGCGGTGGCGAAGCTGAAGGCCGCTCAGTCCAGCGCGGACAAGAGCGTGCTCCTGCAGATCAACCGGCACGGCGTCAATGCTTTCGTTGCCTGGTCCGACCAGTCGGACAACGGGTAGCGGGACGACGGGGGCTGCCGGCGATCGCCTCTCGAGGCGGTGGTCGCCGGCGCCGCTCCCGGCTTGGTGGGGTAAGCACATGAGAATCCTGGTCATCGAGGACGACGACGAAGCCGCGGCCTATCTCCTCAAGGGATTGAGCGAGAGCGGGCACCAGGTTGATTTGGCGGTCGATGGCCGCCAGGGCTTGACGCACGCGGCGAACGGCGAGTTCGACGCTTTGGTGATCGACCGCATGCTGCCGGCGCTCGACGGCCTTTCGATCGTGTCGGAGCTGCGCGCGCGCAAGAACGAGACTCCCGTCCTGATCGTCAGCGCGCTCGGCGACGTCGACAACCGCGTCGAGGGCCTGCGCGCCGGCTGCGACGATTATCTCTCCAAGCCCTTTGCGTTTTCTGAGCTGCTGGCACGGCTGGAGGCGCTTCAGCGGCGTAGCCATTCCGCGACCGAGACGCGGCTCAAGGTCGCCGATCTCGAGATGGACCTGCTGAAGCGCACCGTGAGCCGCGCCGGCCGCGTCATCGAGGTGTTACCACGCGAGTTTCGGCTGCTCGAATATCTCATGCGGAATGCCGGGCACATCGTGACGCGCACCATGCTGCTCGAGAAGGTCTGGGATCATCACTTCGATCCGCAGACCAACGTGATCGACGTGCATGTCAGCCGTCTGCGGCAGAAGATCGATCGCGATTTCACGCCGCCCTTGCTCCAGACGGTGCGGGGCGCGGGCTACAGCCTCAGGGTCCCGGACGCGGTCTGAACTCGGGGCCTCAGAGCCCGCGCGTGCCCATGGCGAGGAATTTCTCCCGCCGCTGTTCTCTGAGCTTCGCTCCCTCGAGGCCGAGAATCGGACGCAACGCCGCCTCCATGCTGGCGCCGAGCGCCGCGATCGCGCTCGCGGGCTCGCGGTGCGCGCCGCCGAGCGGCTCCGCTATCACTTCGTCGACGACGCCCAGCCGCTGCAGGTCCTGCGCCGTGAGCTTCAAGGCGTCCGCGGCGTCCTGAGCCTTCTCGGCGCTCCGCCACAGGATCGAGGCGCAGCCCTCGGGCGAGATCACGGAATAGACGGCGTGCTCCAGCATCAGCACGCGATTGCCGGCGGCGAGCGCGATCGCCCCGCCCGAGCCGCCTTCGCCGATGATGGCGGCGATGAGCGGCACCTCGATGGAGAGACACGTCTCGATCGAGCGCGCGATCGCTTCGGCCTGACCCCGCGCCTCTGCGTCGATCCCCGGATAGGCGCCGGCGGTATCGACGAAAGTCAGCACCGGAATCCGAAACCGGGCCGCCAGTTCCATGAGGCGCCGCGCCTTGCGGTAACCTTCGGGGCGCGCCATGCCGAAATTGTGCCGGACGCGCGAGTCCGTATCGGCCCCTTTCTCGTGCCCGAGGATCACCGCGGAGAGCCCCCGAAAGCGACCGAGACCGCCCAGGATCGCGCGGTCCTCGCCGAAGGATCTATCGCCCGCAAGCGGCGTGAAATCCGTGATCAGCCCCTTGATGAAGTCGGAGGTGTGCGGCCGCTCGGGATGGCGCGCCACCTGTACCTTCTGCCAGGGTGTGAGGCGCGCGTAGGTCTGGCGCAGCTGGCGATCGACCTTCGCCTCGAGCCGCGTCACCTCTTCTGCGATGTTGAGATCGGAGCCGTTCGTGAGATGACGGAGTTCCTCGATCTTTCCCTCGAGCTCCGCGACCGGCTTCTCGAAGTCGAGAAAATGCCGCATGAGGGTCGATCCCTAGCATAGGGCCATGAGGGATGCCAGCTTGTGCCGGGCGCCCTAGGTTGCGAGCGCGCGCCGGGCGATGTCGTACCATTCGCGCTGGAGGCGACGCGCGTGGCGCGGGCTCATCTCGACGGACTGGCAGATCTCGCGGAAGAGCCGCTGAGATTCCCGATGGTCGCCGGCTTTCTCCAGCAGCAGCGCATACCGGCAACGCGCTTCCTGACCGGGGTAGTAGGGCGCCAGCGCCGCGTACTCGTGCAGCGCTTCCTGCACCTTGCCCTGCTCCTCGAGGCTGCGGGCGTAAAGCAGATGGCAGTCCGCGGACTGGAAGTTGGGGTTGGCGTCGCGCAACGCGTCGAGCGCCTGCTCGACGGCGGCGAAGTTGCCGCGGGCGAACTCGGCGCGCGCGAGGCCGTGCATCAGCCCCGGATCGGTCGCATGCACGCCCGTCAGCGTGTCTCGGTAAAGCGCCGCCGCCTCGTCCGCGCGCCCGACCTCGAGGTAGGCGTCGGCGAGCGCGGCCTTGTTTCCAGTGGTGGGCGTCATCGCAAGGGCCCGCTCGGCCTCGCGCAGCGAGCGGCCGGGGTTGAGGGCGCGGCCCACGCCCGCGGCGGCGCTCCGCGCCGTGCGGCTCCCCATCAGCCCCGGCAGGATCTCCACGATGAAGTAGGCGATCATCCCGACCATCGGCGCGAACATCACGATGAAAACCCAGTAATAAGGCCGCCCGGTCTTCATGACGTGAACCACGCACAGGATCTGTGCGAGCAGAATGAGTCCGAAAATCGGCATCAGGCTTGTCTCCCGACCGGAAGCGGCGCTATTTCAGAAGCGCGCGAGGCTCTGCGTCAACACCGGCCTGTGGTTCATTTTTTCTGGCGCGCCAGAGGATGGTGCGCCTCGACCAGCCGCGTCAGCCGCTCGGTCTCCACGTGGGTATAGATCTGGGTCGTCGCGATGTCGGCGTGGCCGAGCATCTCCTGCACGCTCCTGAGGTCCGCGCCGCGGTCGACCAAGTGGCTGGCGAAGGCATGCCGGAGCACATGGGGTGACACGCGCGCGGGCTCCAGGCCGGCCTTGATGGCCAGCTCCTTCAAGAGCTGGCCCACGCGCCGACGCGTGAGGTGTCCGGGCGCGCTCCGCGACGGGAAGAGCCAGGGCGAGGTTTCACCCTCGGGAAGAAACCGGCTGCGCTTGGCGCGATAGTCCGCGAGCGCGGCTTGGGCCGGCTCTCCCAGCGGTACCAGCCGCTCCTTGCCGCCTTTGCCGCGTACCAGCAGTACCCGCGCATTCGCTCGCGCGGCCCCAAACGGCAGGCCCGCGAGCTCGGAAACCCGCAAGCCGGTGGCGTAAAGCAGCTCGAGGAGACAGCGCAGCCGCGCGCCCTCGGCGCTTTTGTTTTGCTCGGTGGCGGCAATGAGCCGGGCCACGTCCTCCTGCGCCAGTATCTTCGGGAGCGGACGGCCGAGCCGCGGCCCGTCGAGGCCGGCGGTGGGATCGTCGCGCCGCACGCCATCGACCACCAGGAACCGGTAGAATTGCCGAAGTGCCGAGAGCCGCCGTGCCAAGGTGCGCGGGCTGAGCTCCGCTCGGCCGAGTGCCGCGATGTAGCGGCGGAGGTCCTCGATCCCGGCGCGCTCCAGACTGGCTCCGTGCTCCGCCAGATGAGCCGTGGCATGGGCGAGGTCGTGGCCGTAGGCGCTGGCGCTGAGCGCCGCCGCGCCGCGTTCGGCCACCAGCATTTCCAGGAATGCCTCGACATGACGGGAGAGCGCGGGACGTTTCGTCCGGGGCTGCCGCACCGCTAGAAGCCGGCCGCGAGCGCCGCCTCGAGCGCGAGATGCCTCGCCTCGACGTCCATTCCGAGCGCGTTGAGCCGTGCCACCGCTTCGGCGATCACGATGGGCTCGCTCGAGAGCCGTCCGCCCGCTTGCGCCATCACCAGCGTGTCGAGCAGCGCCTCGCCCAGGCGGCGGCCCGCAACGGCCTCGCGCCCATCGATCCAGAGCGCTGCATTCGGCAAGGGCGCGCCGGCGGCGGGCGGGAGCGCCACCAACGCTGCCCAGTCGGCGGGCTTTATGGGCTCCCCCACCGACTGCAGCAGTGCGCCCGCCAGAACGAGCTTCCCCGGCTCCAGGGTCGCGTCCTTCGGCTGCAACCCCTCGAGGATCGACCTGAGACCGTCCTTGGGCCAAGCCGGCCCAGTGTCGCCTTGCGCGAGCCGCGCGATCAGGAACAGCGAGGCTTGCGCAGCCTGCCCGCCGACCTGCGCCCAGACGGCGGCTTCCAGCGGCCGATCGAGGGCAAAGAGCGCGCGCGCGGCCGTCGGCGCGAACCAATCCAGGTCGGGACTCGGCTCCAGCTCGAGCAGGAGCGGCGCCACCAGCCGCGCCGTCACCGGAAACTCGCCCCGCTTGAGGCCGGCCTGCAGCAGCGATTGCAGCGCCTCGGCGCGTGCCGCCCCGATCGTTTCCTGCTTGGCCGTCGCATAGAGCAGGGCGCGTGCGCGTGGATTGTCGCCCGCTTGCTGGATCGCGGTCTTGCGCTCCTCCGGCTTGAAAGCGATCTCGGTATAGATCGAGCGTAGCTCATCGAGCGCAAGCGCGCCCAGTGCCGCCGCCCGCTCCGCGGCTGCGAGCCGCCGCTCGGCCGGCACGTTGCCGTTCGTTGCCCAAGCACGCAGCACCGCGGGATCGGCGTTCTGCAGCGCGTCCGCCGGCAGCGGCAGCTTAGCCGCGGCCAGCAGCGCAACCCGGATCGGGGTCGCGTCTGGCATCCGATCCAGCTTGGCCGCATGGCCGCTGATGGCATCGATCAGTCCGTCGAATACCTGGTCGCGCGGAACCTGGCGCTCGCGCAGCAGGCTCAGCCCCAGAGCCGCCTTGCCGGGATCGCCTGCCAGCGCCTGGCAGGCGATCTGCGCCCGGTCCCACCAGACATCCTGGTAACGCCCGATGGCGTCCTGCACCTGGCGGCAGGCACCGTCGTTGTCGTTCTTGAGGAAGCCGATCTCGACCCGAAGCCGGTCGAGCGGCTCCGGATCGCCCTTCCAGGGCAGCCGATCGATGAGCTCCGCAGCTTGATCCACGTAGCCCAGCGCCACCAGCCGGTCGAGCCGGATGGCGACGAGGCTTCGACCCCTGGGGAGCTCGTCGCCGCTTGGCGCGATCGCATTGCTGAGCAGGAGCCGCCGCGCCAGGTCCTCCAGGGTCGGCGACGAGATCGGCTGCAGCTGGGGCAGCGCAGCCGTCACGAAAGCCTTCGGCGTGCCCTGCCAGAGGGTGCCAGGGAGGCCGCCCTCAGAGGCCTCAAGCGAGCCCGCCCAGGCGGGATCGACCGGCGCCAGCGGCATGGCCTCGACGCCCGGCGGCAGAGTCTGGCTGCTCTCGCTCGCGTCCGGCGCCGGCAGCGGGACGGCGGCGCCGGGATGGATGGGACTCGGAGGCGGCTGCACCAGCCGGATCGGTGGACCGACCTGCGCTTTCGCGGGCACGCTCACGCACGCCGCGATCAGCAGCGCCGCAAACGCAAGCCGTCGATCACTTCGGGAACCGCGCATCGGGAAGCACCCGCTCGATCGGTTGATTGGGCGCCGGAATGTCCCAGAACGCCAGCCAAGCGAGGCCTCCGGCGACGGCGAGCACCACCACCGCCAGCAGAACCAGGACGACTTTGCCCATCTCTTTCCTATCAACCCCGCGCGCCCGATTGACCGCCGATCTCCGCGATATGCTAGGGTGCGGCCACGATCAGGCGGACGTGAGTTTATCGGCGCGCCCGAGCAGATTCAACGATGGGGCGGGCCGACTCGAGCGGCATTCGGCCATGAGCACGCCACAAGTACATGTTCCCCGAACCCTCGTGGTGGTGGGGTTGATGGGCGCCGGCAAGACCAACATCGGCCGCCGCTTGGCGCAGCGACTCGCGCTCGCCTTTACCGACGCCGACAGCGAGATCGAGGCGGCGGCCGGCGAGACCATCGAGGAGATCTTCGAGCGCCGCGGCGAGGGGGTGTTTCGCGAAGGCGAGCGCAAGGTCATCGCCCGGCTGCTCGCCAATCCCGTCCACGTCCTCGCCACCGGCGGCGGCGCCTTCATGGATCCCGAGACGCGCGCGCTGATCCGCGAGCGCGGCATCTCCATCTGGCTGCGCGCCGACCTCGATCTCCTGCATCAGCGGGTCTTGCGCCGGAACAACCGGCCGCTGCTGAAGGAGGGCAATCCGCGCGAGATCCTGGCGCGGCTCATCGATCAGCGCTATCCCGTCTATGCCCTCGCCGACATCACCGTCGACACCGTGGACGGGCCTCCCGAAGCCACCATGGAGCGCGTGATGGGGGCGCTCGAGGGGTATCTCTCGGGGCGCGCGGTCGCGCGGGACCCGACGCGATGAGCGAGGCGCGAGTCGTCCGCGTCGAGCTGGGTGCGCGCGGTTACGATATTCATATCGGCACGGGGTTGATCGCGAGCGCCGGCGCGCGCCTGGTACCGCTCGCCAAGGGACGCCGCATCGTGGTGGTGACGGACGAGACCGTCGCGCGGCTGCATCTGCCTGCGCTCGAGCAGAGTTTCGCTGGCGCCGGGATCGCGCATGCGGCCGTGGTCTTGCCGCCGGGCGAGGCAACCAAGGACTTCGCGCATTTCGCCCGGCTCTGCGAGGAGATCCTTGCTCTCGGCATCGAGCGCCAGACCCTGCTGGTGGCGCTCGGCGGCGGCGTCGTAGGCGATATTGCGGGCTTCGCCGCGGCGTGCCTGCTGCGCGGCCTCGCCTATGCGCAGATCCCCACCACTCTGCTCGCGCAAGTCGACAGCTCCGTCGGCGGCAAGACCGCGATCGATTCGGTGCATGGGAAGAACCTCGTCGGCGCGTTTCATCAGCCGGTGCTGGTGCTGGCGGACGTGGCGGCGCTGGCGACGCTGCCGCGTCGCGAGCTGCTCGCGGGCTACGCCGAGGTCGTGAAGTACGGCTTGATCCGAGATCGCGCTTTCTTCGAATGGCTGGAGCGCGATGGCCAGAAGCTGCTGGCGGGCGATCCGGCTGCGCTGATCCGTGCGGTTGCCGAAAGCTGCGCGCAGAAGGCCGCGGTGGTCGCGGCCGACGAGCGCGAGAGCGGCGCGCGCCAGCTGCTGAATTTCGGCCACACCTTCGCGCATGCCCTCGAGGCGGAATCCGGCTTCGGGCCCGAGCTGCTCCACGGCGAAGCGGTCGCGGCCGGCATGGCGCTCGCGTTCGATTTTTCGGTGCGTCTCGGCCATACGACGGCGCAGACCGCGCAGCGCGTGCGCCGGCATCTCGCGGGGGCGGGGTTGCCGACCGGACTCGGAGCGATCGCCGGCAAGCGGCCGGATCCGGACCGGTTGCTGCGGCACATGCGTCATGACAAGAAGGTCCGCAATGGCCGGCTCACCTTCATCCTCGCGCGCGAGATCGGCGATGCCTTCGTCGCGCGCGACGTGCCGGACGCCGTCGTACGCGATTTTCTTGCGGCCGCTGCCTCTTCTTGAGGCAGGAAAATCGCTGGCGGAACCACCGGCGCGCGCCTACATAAACGCCCCATGCCTCTCTCAGCTCCCGCTCCCCGCGAGCACCTCCATACCCGCGAGATCGACTGCCGCGGCTACCGCCGCGCAGACGGTCTCTGGGATATCGAAGCGCATTTGACCGATGTGAAAACCTACGCCTTCGAGAGCGATTGGCGCGGCACGGTCGAACCGGGCACGGCCGTTCACGACATGTGGCTGCGGCTCACGCTCGATGACGATCTCGTGGTGCGGGCGGTCGAGGCAGTGACCGATGCCAGTCCCTTCGAGGTCTGCCCCGAAGTGACCCCAAACTATCAACGGCTGATCGGTCTCTCGATCCGGCCGGGCTTCATGCCGAAGGCGCGCGAGCTGCTGGGGGGAAGGCAAGGGTGCACGCACCTGCTGGAGCTGCTGGGCCCGCTCGCCACCACGGCTTTCCAGACGATATTCCCCTACCGCAATCGTCTGAAGAAAGACGAGTTGCCCCGGCCGGCCGACCCCGCGAAGCGCCCGCGGCTGCTGGAGACCTGCTACGCGTTTGCGGCTGATAGTCCCGTCGTGAAGCGCTATTGGCCGGATTTTTACACGGGCAAGTGAGCGGGCAGGCGGTGGCCCGCGCGGCGGTGCCCCTCTTCGGTCGCTGCCGCCCTGAAGTAGTCCAATAGAAAAACTCGGATCGCGGCGGTGAGGCTCGACTGCGCGCGGCCGCGCTCGATCTCGGTCACGAGCGCATGCGCCGTCTTCCCCTCGCGAGCGCTGATCTCCCGGAGCGCCTGCCACATGGCCGGCTCGAGCCGGATGCTGGTCCGCCGGCCCGCCACCGTGACGTTGCCGCTGCGCAGCGTCGATCCCGGGGCCTCGAGAAGGCGCGCCTTGAAGCCGTTGTACGCGCCATGTTGGAGGCTGTTTCGTCGCATGCCCGCACTCTATGGCAGGCGGGAATCCAGTGCAATCAGCCAGAGAATTTTTCTATTGTCGACAATTCAGGGTTGCGTCGGAGTCAGTGCGACCGACCACTGTCGCAGGATCTCCGCGGCGCGAGCCAGCGTTCCATTCGGTAGTTGATCAGTTCCTGGCCGCGTCGGCGCACGGTCTGCATCTCGATCGTCTGAAATCCGCGGCGCTCGAAGAAATGCCTGGCCGTGATGCTGGCCTCGGTAAAGAGCCTGACCATGCCGCGTGCCTCAGCCGAGCCATCGAGCCGGCGCAAGAGCATGCTCGCAACGCCACGGCTCTGGAAATCCGGATCAACGTAGAGCAGGTCGATGTGGCCGTTCGGCTGCAGGCTGGTGAAGCCCGCGACGCAATCACCGTGCGTCGCGACCCAGGTGTCGCTCGCGGCGAGCCGCATCGCCCAGCCCTCCCGATCGATCTCCTCCGGCGCCCAGGCGAGCACCTGCTCGAGCGTATAGTCCCGCCGCGCTATCGTGCGCACGGAGTTGCCAAACAGCGCGATCAGCCTATCGAGGTCGGCTGCAGCGTAAGGCCGAACGCCCAAGGCTGCGCTAGCTGGGCTCGCCGGGTGCACGGGTGACCAGGCTGAGGGCATGGATCTGCTCCGACATTTCTTCCTTGAGCGCGCTATAGACCAGGCGCTGGCGCTCGATCCGGCTCTTGCCTTGAAAGGCGGCCGCCACGACCTCCACGTGGAAATGCGTTTCGCCACCCGGGCGTGCGCCGGCATGACCGGCGTGCCGGTGGGATTCATCCACCACCTCGAGCCGGGTCGGATTGAGTGCAGAAGTTAGCTTCTCTCTAATTCGGTGTGCAACATGCATGGTTACAGCCTTTGTCGAGCCGACCCGAGGCTCGGCGCCGGACCCTGCTCTGTCAAGCCGGAACCGGGGCAAAATGCAAGGAATGCAAGCCTGTACTGCCCCGCTTGTCTTGCCTGGGCGGCCTCCTCATACTGTTGCGATGCGGCGTATGGCGATTGAATCACCGTTCGAGCCGGCGAGCGTGCCGCCCATGCGGCCATGCGACCACCCGGGCTGCGTGGGTCGCGGCGACTTCAGGGCGCCGCGCTCGAAGTCGGAGCTCAATGCCTTTTACTGGTTCTGCCTTGACCACGTGCGGGCCTATAACGCCGCCTGGAACTACTACGCCGGCATGAGCGAGGCCGAGATCGAGGCGGAGATTCGCTCGGACACCGTCTGGCAGCGCCCGACCTGGCCTTTAGGGAGCCGCCTCGGCGCGCGGATCCATGTGCGCTGGCAGGATTACGGTCTCCTCGACCCCGACGAGCCCGTGGAGCGGCCGCGCGAGCGCGCGCGACCGCGCACGCCCCAGGAGGAGGCGCTCGCGATCTTCGCGCTTGAGCCGCCGCTGACCCTGTCGGCGCTGAAGGCCCGCTACAAAGAGCTCGTCAAGCGCCACCACCCCGACGCCCACGGCGGGGACAAGGTGGCGGAAGAGAAATTGAAGGTGATCAACCAAGCCTATTCGACGCTCAAGACCAACTATTTTCCCGCACTCTGAGTTTCGCCGGGGCGCCGGATTCCATCGGCCCCAAACCGTTCCCTCCTTCGCAAGGACCCGTGCATTCCGATGACTTCGGCCCAGACCTCAAGCGGATCGGCGGCTCAACCGCTCGATCTGCCCGACATCACGGTCTCCGTTCGGCAGACCTTCGGCATCGATTCCGACCTGCAGGTTCCCGCCTTCAGCCGTGGCAGCGAGCACACGCCCGATCTCGACGAGGCCTATCGCTTCGACCGCGACACCACCCTCGCGATCCTCGCGGGATTCGCCTACAACCGGCGTGTCCTGATCAACGGGTACCACGGCACCGGCAAGTCGACGCATATCGAGCAGGTGTCGGCGCGGCTCAACTGGCCCTGCATCCGGGTCAATCTGGATAGCCACATCAGCCGCATCGACCTCGTCGGCAAGGACGCGATCGTGTTGCGCGACGGCAAGCAGGTGACCGAGTTCCGCGAGGGCTTGCTGCCCTGGGCGCTGCAGCATCCGACCTGCCTGGTGTTCGACGAGTATGACGCGGGACGGCCCGACGTCATGTTCGTGATCCAGCGCGTGCTCGAGGTCGAGGGCAAGCTCACGCTGCTCGATCAGAACCGCGTCATTCGCCCGCATCCGGCTTTTCGCCTGTTCGCGACGGCGAACACCATCGGTCTCGGCGACACCAGCGGCCTCTATCACGGGACCCAGCAGATCAACCAGGGCCAGATGGACCGCTGGAACATCGTGGCGACGCTCAATTATCTGCCGCACGATGCCGAGGTGGAGATCGTGCTGGCGAAGGCGCCGAGCTGGGACAGCGAGGAGGGCCGGCGCACCATCAGCGCCATGGTGGCGCTCGCGGATCTCACGCGCTCAGGGTTCATCAACGGCGACATCTCGACCGTGATGTCGCCGCGCACCGTGATCACCTGGGCCGAGAACACGCGGATCTTCAACGACCTCGCTTTCGCCTTTCGGCTCACCTTCCTGAACAAATGCGACGAGCTCGAGCGGTCGACGGTCGCGGAGTACTACCAGCGCTGCTTCGGCACCGAGCTCAAAGAGACCGGGGTCCAGGCGACGCTGGTCTGAGCCCCAACGGAACGCCGCATGGCCGAGCCGTCCTCACCCGTCGAAGTCTTCAAGCGTTCCACGACGGCAGCGCTGCGCGCGATCGCCGAGCGCGAAGACGTGACCGTGACCTATGGGCCCGAGCCGCCGGGCCTGGCAGGTCCGCGCGCGCGGCTCCCCATGCCGCCGCGCGACCTTTCGCAGCATGAAGCGTCCCTGGTGCGCGGCGCCGCCGACGCGCTCGCCTTGCGGCTGCGCCACCACGACGCTCAGCTGCACGCCCGTCGCCTGCCGCAGAACGAGGTGGCGCGCGCGATCTTCGAGGGCGTCGAGCAGGCACGGGTCGAAGCCCTGGGCGCCCGGCGCATGAGCGGCGTCGCCGCCAATCTCGCGGCCATGCTGGACCAGCGCTATCGCCGCCAAGGTTATGACCGCTTGACCGAGCGTAGCGACAGCACGCTCGCCGACGCCATCCGGCTGCTGACTCGCGAGCAGCTCACGGGCGCGCCGCCGCCCCCCGCCGCCCAGCGTCTGGTCGATCTCTGGCGGCCATTCCTCGAGGGCCGCATCGGCCGTGACATCCGCGATCTCGATCGCCTGGTCGAAGACCAGGACTCCTACGGCAAGGCCGCCCGCAAGCTGATCAAGGATCTCGACCTCGATCTCGGCGATGCCGAGGCCTCCAGCGAGAGCGAGGACAAGGAAGGCGAGGGCGAGGATTCCGGCGACGCCGAGAGCCAGAACGAGTCCGGCGAAGGCTCGGTCGCCGGCGCGCAGAGCGCGCTCGAATCCGGCATTCCCGAGAGCAAGCAGGAGGATGGCGATCCCGGCGCCGAGGAGATCAGCGGCGAGCTGATGCCGGGCGCGGGCGACGACGATCCGGGCCGGCCGGGCCGGCCAGGAATACTCCCGCGTACCGGCAATGCGGCCAACGATCCCTCGGCTTACCGTGCCTTCACCACGCAGTTCGACGAGACCAGCAACGCCGAGGACCTCTGCGATCCCGAGGAGCTGTCGCGCCTCAGGAGCCTGCTCGATCAGCAGCTCGCGCATCTCCAGAGCGTGATCGCGCGGCTCGCCAACCGCCTGCAGCGTCGGCTCCTGGCCAAGCAGACGCGGGCCTGGGAGTTCGATCTCGAGGAGGGCATCCTGGACGCGGCGCGGCTCTCGCGAATCGTCACCAATCCCGTCTATCCGCTCTCCTACAAGCGGGAGAAGGAGACCGATTTCCGCGACACCGTGGTGAGCCTCCTGATCGACAACTCCGGCTCGATGCGGGGCCGGCCGATTACGGTGGCGGCGATGAGCGCCGACATCCTCGCCCGCACGCTCGAGCGCTGCGGCGTCAAGGTGGAGATCCTGGGATTCACCACCCGCGCCTGGAAGGGCGGACAGTCGCGCGAGCAGTGGATCGGCGCCGGCAAGTCGCCCAATCCGGGCCGGCTCAACGACCTCCGCCACATCGTCTACAAGTCGGCGGATGCGCCTTGGCGGCGTGCGCGGCGCAGCCTCGGGCTTATGCTGCGCGAGGGCATCCTCAAGGAGAACATCGACGGCGAGGCGTTGCTCTGGGCGCACAACCGGCTGATCGCGCGTACCGAGCAGCGACGCATCCTGATGGTGATCTCCGACGGCGCGCCGGTCGACGACTCCACCCTCTCGGTCAATCCCGGCAACTACCTCGAGAAGCACCTGCGCCAGGTGATCGAGGAAATCGAGCGCCAGTCTCCAGTCGAACTCACCGCCATCGGCATCGGCCATGACGTCACCCGCTATTACCGGCGTGCCGTCACCATCGTCGATGCCGAGCAGCTCGGCGGCACCATGCTGGAGCGACTCGCCGAGCTCTTCGACGAGGATTCTCGCGCCGAAGAACGCACGCCGCGGCGCGCGGGCGCGCGCCTGCATTGAGCCGACGGTCCTGCCGCCGATCTCGCGCTGAGTGAGCGCAATGGCCGATGCGCCGCACGAGGGCTTTCCGGCGGCGCCCCGCTCCGGCGTCGAATCGGTCGTGTGGCCGGCGCTCCTCCCGGATCTGCCGGCGAAGCTGCTGGCGATTGAGTTCCAGCTCGAGCAAAGCGAGCGGTGGACCGAAGCGGAGCTGAGGGAGCATCAGCTCCAGCAGCTGGGCAACCTCTTGGCGCACACGCACGCGACCGTGCCCTTTATGGCGCCGCGCTCTCCGCCGCCGGCTACCGGCCGGATCGGCCGCTGAGCCCCGAGCTCTAGAGGTGCTGGACCAGCGGGGCAACCCCTGTGCCCCGGCGAGGTCGGCCGCGTGGTGGTGACGCCGCTCAACAATTTCGCAATGCCCCTTATCCGCTACGAGCTCGGAGATACCGCCGAGGTCGGTGCTCCCTGCGCCTGCGGCCGCGGCTTGCCCGTGCTGACCCGGATCCTCGACCGCGACCCCTCGGCCTAAACGACGCCGTGAGCCTTGAACCAGGCAAGCATGCGCGCCCAGCCGTCTTTGGCGGCCTCGGGCCGATAGCTCGGCCGATAGTCCGCATTGAAGGCATGGGGCGTGTCCGGATAGACCACGAACTCGCAGTGCTTCTTCGCGGCCTTGAGCTTGGCCTCCATGTCCCGGATCTGCGCCTCGGGGTTCAGGGGATCGGCGCCGCCGTAGAGCCCGAGCACCGGCACGTTGATGGTGGCGACGAGGTCGAGCGCGCCCTTGGGCGTAATCGGGCTGTCGGGGTGGGTGAGAAATCCATACCAGGAGACCGCAGCCTTGAGCTTCGGGTTGTGGGCGGCATAAAGCCAAACCTGCCGGCCGCCCCAGCAGAAGCCGGTGACGCCCAGCTTGACGATATTGGCGGTCTTGTCCTTGCGCGCCCAGGCAACGGTCGCGTCGAGGTCCGAGGCGACCTCCGCGTCCGGCACCTTGTTGACGATCTGCTGCATGATCGCGGTGTTGTCGCTGAGCTTCCTGGGGTCGCCCTGCCGGGCGAACAGCTCGGGCGCGACGGCGAAGTAGCCGACTTTGGCGAGCCGGCGGCAGAGGTCCTGGATGTGCTCGTGCACGCCCCAGATCTCATGGATCACCAGCACCGTCGCATAGTGGCCCTTGCCGTCGGGCCGCGCGTAATAGCCGGGGATCGTCCCGTCGCTGACCGGAATCTCGATCGGGCCCGCCACCAAGCCGTTGGTGTCGGTGGTGATCATCGTCTGGGCCTGCACCGGCTGGACCGCGAGCGCGAAGCCCGCGGTGATGCCGGTCACGACGAAGTCGCGGCGCGAGAGCTTGCTCTTCGCTCCCAGGCTCTTCAGGTGCGAGCGCTCAAAGCCGTCCATGTTGGCCTCCCGATTTTTCGGCGATGACGGGGCGAGGATACACAGGACGCCCGTCAGTGCCAGAAAATCCATAGCTGGTGCACGTTCGGCTCGCTCATACAGCAGGGATTACGCGGTCAATTCTGCGTGAGCCGGCTCTGGCTTCGCGCCCGTCCGCTCGGCAAAGTAGGCTCGCAGCATCACCCGAGGGAGGACGCCGCCATGACCGCCAATCCACGCTGGAAGCACCGCCCGCCCGGATCGACCTGGGGCGATTTTGGGCCCGACGATCAGCGCGGTCGGCTCAACCTGCTGACGCCGAAGAAAGTGCTGGAGGGCATGGCGGAGGTGAAGGAGGGCCGCACCTTCTGTCTCTCGCTGCCGCTCGATTATCCCGGCGGCAACAAGCTCAACCCGCGCCGGCATCCGCCCAAGCTGCAGCCGACCGTGCGCGAGGGACGGCCCAACATGAATTTTCCCATGCGCAGCCTGGATGCCCGCTGGACCGACGTGATCTCGGACGATGCGGTCTTCATGCACCTGCAGTATTCGACGCAGTGGGACAGTCTCGCCCATGTCGGCCAGATGTTCGACGCCGACGGCGATGGCGAGTCGGAGATGGTCTATTACAACGGCTACCGCGCGGGCGAGCACATCGTGGGTCCGATCGACTACCGCGGCGGCAAGGAGACGGCGGTGGCGGAGGCGCCGGGCGCGCGGGCGCTCGGCGTCGAGAACATGGCGACGGCGTGCGTCCAGGGCCGCGCGGTGATGATCGATCTCGAGGCGCGTTACGGCCGCGCGCGCAAGCTCGTGGGCTACGACGATCTGATGGAGGTGCTGGCGAAGGACCGCGTCGTCGTGGAGGAGGGCGACATGGTCTGCCTGCGCACGGGCTTCGCCGAGATGCTTCTCGAGATGAAAAAGGATCCCGACGAGACCGCGTTGCACGGCAGCTGCGCCGCGCTCGATGGCCGCGACCAGCGGCTCCTCAACTGGATCACCAAGAGCGGCCTCGTCGCGTTGATCGCCGACAACTACGCCGTCGAGGCCTCGCCGGCGCGGCCCTGCGAGGCCGACCACTGCGCCTCGCTCCCCATCCACGAGCACTGCCTCTTCAAGCTCGGCGTCAATCTCGGCGAGATCTGGTACCTGACCGAGCTTGCGGATTGGCTGCGCGCGCACGGTCGCAACCGCTTCCTCCTGACCGCGCCGCCACTCCGGCTCCCCGGTGCCGTCGGCTCGCCGGCGACGCCAGTGGGGACGGTCTAGACACGATTGGAGACCACAGATGAGGCCAATCCCGCCTTTCAAGCTTGTGCCAGAGCCTCTCAACGACGATGCGGCACAGCTTCCACCGTTCAAATGGGCCGGGGGCAGCATGGGGAAACGTCATCGGCTGGGAGGGGAACCGGAGTTTCTTCAGCAGAGCAAGATCCCGTCCTGTTCCTGTGGTTCAGAGATGACGTTCTACGCTCAGCTCGACTCGATCAATGATGAGTTCTGCCTGGCCGATTGCGGAATGATCTATGTCTTCGTGTGTTTCAGTTGCTTTAAAACGAAAAGCATCCTGCAATCCACGTAGGAACCGGCGCGCCTCAATTTCATCACAAGAACACCGCCACTCCGTCACGAGCTCGGCTGACTTCCGCCACGGCACTCAATCAGAAGTAGAGCGTCACCAGACTCGACCTGTTGGGAGGCTCGAATGCTGAGACGCCTAGGAAGGCCCTTGCGCCTGGCGGCGCTGGTGGGCGTGCTGGTCCTGCTGATCGGATGCTCGGTCCGATCGATTTCCAACTCCGGCTATGGCGCCGGAAACCACCAAGGTGCCGACAATCCCTTCTACAAGGGCGAGCTCACCGAGCTCGACGTGCTCGGCATCGACCTCGCGAAGCCGGTCTCCGAGGCCGAGATCGCCCGCGAGCTCGATCGCCATCAGGGGATCGCGCTCCGGAAGCGCGACACGCTTCTTGTGCTGCAATCGGGTGCGCTGATCCCGGACGATCCCATGGTGCGCGCACTCGGCCAGTATTTCGGCGTTACGCCGTTCTCTGGCGTGCCCGTGCCGGGGCCGATCCAGACTGCCTCCGACACACCCGGCGCCGGCGCCCCGAGCTACGCCACCACCCTCAGGCTCGCGGCCGCGCGGAGCGGCGCCAGCACGATCATCTGCTACTGGGGCCTGTTGGAGAGCGGGGTCGAGAACCACGTGACCAAGGCGATCTCCTGGGTTCCGATCGTGGGGGCGGCGATCCCCGACCAATCCCAGCACATGCGCATCCGCCTCAAGGTCGCGGTCATCGACGTCCGCGGCGGCAACTGGTCCACCTTCGCGCCCGAGGCCTACGTCGACACCGCCCTCAGCGCCTCGCTCAACCGTGCCGCCTCGGACCAGGAACAGGTCGCGCTCTTGAAGGAGCAGGCCTACAAGGCCGCGGCGGAGCAGCTCGTTGCGAGGTACACGCGCTAGAATCTGATTCGCTTGGATTGAATCAGTGCGTCCTTCGACGCGCTCCCTGCGGTCGCTTGCTCAGGATGAAGGGTTTTCTTTCTGCCGCAATAACTTCGCCTCATCCTGAGCAAGCGACCACCGGGAGCGCGTCGAAGGACCCACCCTGGTCAATGCATGTGGATCAGATTGTAGCCGCTCGCCCGCTCCACCAGCGCGTCCGCCACCACGATCCCGGCGCCGCGAGGCCCCACCATCACGGGATTGAGGTCGATCGAGGCGATGCGGCCCTCCGCGGAGGCGATAAGGGTGCCAAGCTTGAGCGCGGCCTCGGCAAGCGCCTCGGCGTCGAGCGGCGGCTCGCCCCGCACGCCCTCGAAGAGCGGCGCGATGCGCAGGCGCCCGAGCGCCTCGAGCACCTCCTCGCGCGAGAAGGGCGCCAGCAGCACCGCGACATCCGGCATTGCTTCGACGTATTTGCCGCCGTCGCCCACCATGACTACCGGGCCGAAGACCGGATCGAGACGGGCGCCGAGCGCGCACTCGCGCGCGGCACTCGTCATCGCCGCCACGATCGCGCCGTCGCGCGCGAGGCCGAGAGCGTCGAGCTTTCGTCCCAGCTCCGCGAAAACCATCGCCGCCGCATCCTCGCTCGCGATGCCCAGCGCCACCAGCCCGTGCTCGCTCTTGTGCGGCACGTCGGCGGAGCAAGCCTTGACGGCGACCCGGGGCCCAAGCGCGCGAAAGGCCTCGCGCGCTTGGGCTTCGGTCCGACAAAGTCGATGCGGCACGACGGGAATGCCGTGCGCGGCGACCAGCGCCAGGCTCTGGGCTTCGTCGAGGAACCGCGCGGAGCCCTCGGGCATGCGCACGGTCGCAAGAGGCGTCGGCGCAACGGGCGGGCGCCGGAGCAAGTCCCAGTGGCGCGCGAGCTGGTCGAGCGCGCGGATGGCCTGGGTCTCGTCCGCGAAGGTGGGCACGCCCGCGGCGCGAAACGGCGCGGCGACGCCGGTTTGCGGAGCCGCGAGCACAACCGGCTTGCCGGTCGATTGCAAGAACTCCGCCGTGTCGCGGGCAAAAGACTCGAGGGCGTAGCCGACACCGGCCACGGGCACCGCGAGCATGGTCAGGTCCACCGCCGGATCGCGCGCGAGGATCGGCAGGATCGCGCCCAGCAGGCGATTGTTGGCGAGCAGCGCCGCGGTGATGTCGATGGGATTCCGGACGGTGGCAAAGCCCGGCAGCACCGCGCCGAGCTCGCGCTGGGTCGCTTCGGAAAGGGCTGCCAACGGCATGCCGAGGTCGGCGGCGATGTCCGCCGCCATGACGCAGGAAGCGCCGGAATTGCTGATCGCGACTAGGCGGCGGCCGTCCGGCCGCCAGCCCTTGAGGTAGAGCTCCGCGGCATTGACAAGATCAGGCACGTCGTGGGCGCGCCAGATGCTATGGCGGCGGAAGAACGCATCGACCACGCGGTCCTCGTTGGCGAGGGCGCCCGTATGGGAGAGAGCTGCCTGTTGTCCGGCCGCGGTGCGGCCCGCCTTGAGCGCGACCACGGGAACCCCGCGGCGGCGCGCACTCTCGGCGACCTCGGCGAGCGCCGCCGCATCCGTGATCGATTCGAGATAGAGCAGCAGCAGGCCGACCGCGGGATCCTCCAGCACGGCCAGCGCCAGCTCGGCCGCGGTGACGTCGCTGTCGTTGCCGGTGGCGTGGGTGTGGCGCACGCCGATGCCGCGCGCACGCAAGAGCCCGTAGGGCACCACGCTCATGGCGCCGCTTTGACTGACGATCGCCACCGGTCCGTCCTGCGGCGGCGCCTCCAGGAACATGGTGGAGAAGCTCGCGATCGCGCCGGTGCCGAAATTGGCGAGCCCTTGCGTGTTCGGGCCGACGAGTCGCATGCCTGCCGCGCGCGCGCACGCGACCATGGCGCGCTCCTCGGCGCGGCCAGCAGCTCCGGTCTCGCCGAAGCCCGAGGCCATCACGATCGCGACCTTGACGCCGCGCTCGGCGCAGGCCGTCACCGCCGCCACCGCGGCTTGGCCGGGCACTGCCACGATCGCAAGCTCCGGTGCCTCCGGCAGGCTCGCGAGATCGGGGTAGCACTTGTGGCCTTGGATCTCTGCGCGGTGCGGGTTGATCGGATAGATCGCGCCGGTGAATCCGAAGCGGCCGAGATAGTGGATCGGCCGGCCGCCGATCTTGTTCGGATTGTCGGAAGCGCCGATCACGGCGACCGATCGCGGGTCGAGAGCAGCGCGCAGGGTGATCGATGTCATGCCGGGAAAACACAACGGGGGAACCGAGGCTGAGGTCTTAGAGATCGCGGAGCGTGGGCGCAATTGCCTCACACCGAAACCGCGACATGAGGGCACGCATGGTTAAAGGGAGTAGCGCGCCTAACCCAATGGGAGAGGGCTGTTACAGAAGCCTCTGGCCCGGTTGTACGATTGCGCGCTTTGGTAGAGCGAATCTGGGGCTTTTATGGTAGTTGGCGAAAACGCATATGCCATTAGTGGTGTAAGTAAGATTCCTTAATACTTTCCGGGCTCTGTACCTTAGTTAATAAAATATTGCTAGAAGAGCGTGTCTCAAATGCTTTACAGTTTGTGCTTAAGGGAGACGGGGTTCGCAGCTGAATTCCTGGGGCGCAAAAAGCGGGGCGCTCCACCAGGGTACACATAGGGGAATTGTGCATGAGTGCTCAGATCCAGCTGGTTGAATTAGGCCGCACGAGCGTGCCGTTGCCCAACATCACTCCGAACCGAGCGGACGCCGGGCAGCCGATACGCGGCGATGCCATTTCGGCCTCGACCGTGGAGGCGCGGCTTCGCGCCATCCCGTTCGAGGAGATGGAGGCCGTGTTCGATGGCAGCGAAGGCGTGCTGTTCGCGTACTTCAATTTCCTGGGCCGGCCGAGCTTTACCCAAGCCATTCTCCGCGATATCGGGCGCATGCAGGACATGGTCCGCACGCTCTTCGCGGCGGGCGGCGGCAGCGCGCCCGTCAAATACATCGTCTGGGACTCGCGCATGCCCAGCGTATGGAACCTGGGCGGCGATCTCGACCTGTTCGCGACCTTGATCCGGCGCCGGGATCGCGAGGCGCTCATGCGCTACGCCCGCGCGGTGGTCGAGGAGGGCTACTCCAACGCCACCAACCTCAACCTTCCCCTGATCACCGTGGCGCTGGTGCGCGGCGACGCTCTGGGCGGCGGCTTCGAGGCGGCGCTGTCCTCGAACCTGATCGTGGCCGAGCGCAGCGCCAAGTTCGGTCTGCCGGAGATCCTGTTCAACCTGTTTCCGGGCATGGGCGCCTACAGCTACCTCGTGCGCCGCATCGCACCCGCGCAGGCCGAGCGCATGATCACCAGCGGGCGGCTCTATACGGCTGAGGAGCTCTTCGAGCTCGGCGTCGTCGACGTGCTTGCCGACGACGGTCACGGCACCGAGGCGCTCTACGAGTTCATCGGCCGCAACGGCCGTCGCCACGCGGCGCACCGCGCCATTTATCGGGCGCGCGACCGCGTCAAT
>DASZHJ010000031.1:0-15529 GCA_035938015.1 Allostellaceae bacterium | reverse complement strand
ATCGAAGCCCAGACGCCAATCGGCTCAATGCGGAGATCGCGATTGCGCTCCAGGAATCCGGGATCGTCGCGCCCTCGACCACGACGATCGAGGGCCGTGTGTCGATCCGCGCAGCGATCATCAATCACCGCACCGAAAAGCAGGACATCGACGCGCTCGTCGCCGCCACCCTCGCCATGGGTGCGGCCCTTCGAGGTAGCGCCGCCGCCTAGGTCCGCGAGCCGGATCTCAAACGATTTTGAGGCCGTCGAGCGCGGGACGTCGCGACCCCGCGCGCTGCCCGCGCTCCCATTTCAGACATAGCTGCTCGCATTCCGCAAGAAAGGCCTTGAACTCGTTGTCCAGGATGCCGCGGCGATCGGCGAGCTGCGGCAGGATGAAATCGGGAGTGTGGTTGAGTTCGACCAGCACGGCGCCGCCATCGACGGGCGCGATGTCCCAGCCGACGAGCCTCAGATCCGGCAGGACCTTGGCGGCCTCGAGAGCGAGCTCGGTGACTGCGGCCCAATTCGGCACCACGGCGCCGATGAGCGCCGCCCCAGTGTCGGGATGCTGCGTCGCCTCCTCGAGCGTCATGCCCACACCGCGCACGACCCGGAGCACCCGGCCGGTGGCACGATCCAGTTGCGCGAGCAGATTGCCGGAACGCCAGAAATTGTCGGCGCCGTGCGGGCCCGCGGGAATCTTCCAGCATGCGCGAATGATCCGCGGTACGCCCGCGGAGATAATGGTGAGCAGCCGGACCGTGGCGAGTCGGTCGCCGCAGATCACGCGCACGTCGTTGTGCGGGCTCACGCGCCGCTGCAGGAGATAGCCCGAGCCGTAGTGCGCATTCACGTCCGCGACGAACTTCCCGAGCGGCAGCGGCTGGCCGCTCACCGTGATCAGGCTGTCCTGTGCGGGGTCGTAGCGGTCGAAGCTGGCAGAGCCCAGGCTTTGGAAGCCGCCCAGCGGCTTCGTGAACAGGGGGTAGTGGGCGGGGTCGCGCAGAAAGTCGCGAAGCTGCGCATCGCTGCGGATGAGCGTGGCAGTCTGCTTCGCAGCCTGGTTGCAGAAGAGCGCGAGGGTCGACGTGGTGCGAAATCCGTAAGCCGAAAACAGTGCGTCGGAGGCGATTTTGTTCTCGACCAGGCCGAAATTCTCGACGCGGAAATTGGCCTTGATCCAGATCTTGCGCGATGCCGTGAGCCCCACGAAGGCGCGTTTGTCCGCACCGGCATAGATGTTTGGATCGAACAGACGGAGTGCCAGGTATTCGTCGAGGCTGAGCCGGCCCGGCCCGAACGCCAGTTTCGCGTAGTCCTTCAGCAGCCCAAAGAAGGTCGTGCCGCACTCGGATGCGATGCGCTGCAGCGTCGGGGCGAGGGCAATTTCCTGTCGAGGTCGTGTCACGTCGAGGGCAGCGGCTCCTCCGCTGTCAGGAGCAGCGGCGGCGGTCTGGCTGGCTGTCGGCACGTTGGGGTATTCCTGCTTTGGAGGCAGTGTCCTGTGATTGTTGGCGAGATTGGTTAATCGATCGTTGTCCTCGGCTCGGTGGCATTTCTCCAAGCGCTAGCGCCTCATCCCTCTCATGCGTACTGACACGGGTTAACCCAAAGGGATTGCCCAAAGATATTGAAACGCAACGGGGGCGTTTCCTTATTTTGCCGCCTATATCCTTATGAGCCGGCCGAACACCGTTGGCTGGTCCATGATCAGGAGGTGGCGATGAACGTTGCGAGACTGCAGGGGCGTGAGTTGCGGCTCCGGGCATGGGCCAAAATCCTACCCGCCGTGATCGCGCTGGGTGTATTGAGCGGTTGCGTGGTCGTGCCGGCATATGGGCCGGGCTACAACAGGGGCTATTACGCGCCCGGCTACTACTACCGGGACCGCGACGACTACTATCATCGTTGGTAGAGGACCCGCTCTCCGCAGACCGCCGTTGGCGCTGGCTCAGCGGGGCGGACCGTAGCTGTAGGGTGGATTGGCAGGCGCGCCGGGCATCGGCGCCATGCCACCGGCGCCGTACCCCGTGACCGGTCCTGGATTGGGCGCCGGCGCGAATTGGCCGGGGCTGACGGTCGGGGCCGAATAATGGGGCAATCCCGGCGGCGGGTGCTCCGAATAGATGCCGGGCAGCACCGGCGGCACTCCCGGCAATGCGGGCGGCACCGCCATGGGCTGGCCACCCGAATAGGTCTCGTCACCGAAGCCGGTCGAAGGCTGCGTCTTACCGGACGGATCCGTGAAGCTCTGGCTATGAGCGGCGACGCTCCAGATCGCGGAGAGCGCAACCGCCGCGGCAAGGATCAACGAACGTCCGGACATCGCACATGCCTTTGCAACCCCACCGCGGGCTCAGAATGGAATCCCCGTATGGATCGTCCCGTTGCCGCCGCCGCTGCTACCGGTGCCGCCGGTCATGCTGGTGTTCCTGCATGCACCCACGGCCGCCAGCATCGCCAGCAACAACACCATCCCCATCATTCGGCGCATCGCTCAGCCTCCCGCTGATATTGGGTCGACGTCGCCCGCTACAATCCTCCATCCGCGCCGATCATCGCAAGCGTGATCACGAAGTCGTCAGGCCAATCTGCGGCTTGACCGCGCGGCCCGATAAAGACCAGCCTAGCCGCTCGACCTCGGGAGGAGCGCAAAATGCCGGACGGACTCGACTGGGAGAGCTTCAGCTTGAGCGGGCTCGTCAAGGGCGTGCCCGGCGGCATCGTACCCTTCGCACTTCGCGATGTCGGCGCCAAAGGCTGGAACCTCCTGAGTGAGGATGTGCCGCTGCCGGCGGCTGCGCTCAAGACCTCGGCGCTCGATCACAACGACGCGTGGATGCAGTCGTTCCTCAAGCTCTCCGGCGCGGTCATCTCGCCGCACGGCAAGACCACCATGAGCCCGGCGCTGTTCCGCCGCCAGCTCGACCATGGCGCTTGGGCGATGACCGTCGCCACGGCCCAGCAGATCCAGGTCTGCCGCGCCATGGGGATCAAGCGCATTGTCCTCGCCAACCAATTGATCGGGCGGCAGGCGATCCGCTATGTCCTCGACGAGCTCGCGGCGCACGCCGATTTCGAATTCTACTGCCTCGCCGACAGCGTCGCGGGCGTGGGGCAGCTGGCCAAGGCGCTCGGCGGTGGGACGCTGCGCGCGCCTCTCAATCTGCTGCTGGAGGGCGGCATGGTCGGCGGCCGCACCGGCTGCCGAGACCTCGCGAGCGCGCTCCAAGTCGCGCGCGCCGTCGCCGCCGCGGGACCGAACCTGCGGCTGCGAGGCGTCGAGGGTTTCGAGGGGCTGATCAATGCGAAGACGCCCGAGGAAACCGAGGCACGCGTGCGTGCCTTCCTCGATTTCCTCGGCAGCATCGCCGAGGCTTGCGTCAAGGAGGGTCTGTTCGCGCCCGGGCCGATCATGCTGTCGGCGGGTGGGTCGGCCTTCTACGACCTGGTGGTCGAGCGCTTCTCGCGTGAGCGGCTCGGTCGCGAGAGCCTGGTGCTCACGCGCAGCGGCTGTTATCTCACGCACGACTCCGGCATGTACCGCCGAATGTTCCAGCGCTTGAACGAGCGCACGCCCGCGGTCGGGCAGCTCGGCCAAGGCTTGCAACCCGCGCTCGAGGTCTGGACCTACGTGCAATCCCGGCCGGAGCCCGCGCTCGCCATTTGCACCATGGGCCGACGCGATGTTTCGTCCGATACCGATATGCCGGTGCCGCAGACTTGGTGTCGGCCCGGCGGCAACACCGCGCCGCCCCAGCCGCTCGGGCCGGGCTACACCGTCACCGGCCTCAATGATCAGCACGCCTACGTGGCGCTTCCGGGAGAAAGCCCGCTGCAAGTCGGCGACCTCGTCTCCTTCGGCGTTTCGCACCCGTGTACCACCTTCGACAAGTGGCAGCTCCTCTACTTGGTGGATGATGCCTACAATGTGACGGGGGCGGTGCGGACGTATTTCTAGGTCCGACCACGAGCGGTGGTGTCTCGAACAACCAGCCGATGCCGAGCGCGACCTCGGCCTGCCCGCAGGAGCCAAGAGTGGAAGGGAATATCGCCGCGGCGAGCCCGGTGATCGCCGTCGAGGCGCTGGAGAAGCGCTACGGCGAGGTCGAGGCGGTGCGCGGCGTCAGCTTCTCGATCTGGCCCGGCACGTGCGTGGGATTGCTCGGGCCGAACGGCGCCGGCAAGACCACGATCATGCGGCTGATCATGGCGCTCGCCGAGCCGACCTCCGGGCGGGTGAGCTTGTTCGGCCAAGTTCCCAGCGCGCTCGGCCGCGCGATGCGCGAGCGCGTCGGTCTGGTGCCGCAGGAGGACAATCTCGATCCCGATTTGTCCGTGCGGCAAAATCTCGAGGTTTACGGGCGCTATTTCGGCCGGCCCGCGCTTGAGATTGCCGAGCGCGTGCCGAGGCTGCTCGAGTTCATGCAGCTGGGCGAGCGCGCGAACGCGCAGGTGGTGCAGCTCTCGGGTGGGATGAAGCGTCGCCTCATTATCGCACGGGCGCTCATCGCGGATCCGGAGCTCATCATCCTGGACGAGCCCACCACCGGGCTCGATCCGCAGGCGCGCGTCTTGATTTGGCGGCGGCTCGTCGACTTGAAGCGCGAAGGCAAGACGCTGTTGCTGACCACGCACTACATGGACGAGGCGCAGCGCCTTTGCGACCGGATCATCATCATCGACGCCGGCAAGGTGCTCGACGAAGGCTCGCCCCAGGAGCTGATCGACCGGCACGCGCGCGCTTATGTGGTGGAGGTTGCCAAGCCCTTGCCGGTGGCGTTCGCCGAGGACGGGCTCGAGCGAAACGATATCGGCGATGCCGTGCTCTACTACGCGAACGACCCCGCCGAAGTCACCAAGCGGCTGACGCCGCATGCGACCTATAGCAGTCGCGGCGCCAATCTCGAGGACGTGTTCCTGCGCCTCACCGGACACAGGCTGCGGCAAGGAGAATGATATGAGCGCACCCATCGGCGCGATCCCGGTCAATCGCTACAGCCGGGCGGTGTGGCGTCGCAATGCCCTGGTCTGGCGCCGGCTCATTGGGCCGTCGCTCGCCACGAACGTACTCGATCCCCTGATCTTCCTGTTCGCCTTCGGCTACGGGTTGGGCGCCGTGATCGATCAGGTCGGCGGCATGAATTACCTGGGCTTCGTCGTGCCGGGCATGATGGGCTACGCGGCGATGTTCGCCGCGAGCTTCGAATCCACGGTCAGCACCTACGCGCGCTTCAGCATGCAGCGCACCTGGGACGCGATCCTGGCGACGCCGGTGACGCTCACGGAGTTGATGCTGGGAGAGATGTCCTGGGCGGCGACCAAAGGCCTGTTCTCGTCCTGTTGTGTCATCGCGGTCGGATCGATCTGGGGCGGCATCGGAAATCCCTGGGGAGCTGTCGCGGCGTTGCCGGTGCTGGCGCTGGGGGCCGTCTGCTTCGCCTGCTGCGGTCTCGTCGTCACCGCGCATGCCAAGAGCTGGGACATGTTCGCCTACTTCTTCACGTTCTGGGTCACGCCGATGTTCATGTTCTCCGGCACGTTCTTCGAGGTCGCGCGTTTTCCATGGTTCGTGCAGGCGATCGCTTGGGTTCTTCCGATGACGCACCTGATCGCGGTGGTGCGCCCGCTGACGGCCGGCTTGGCGCTCGATCCGCTGGCGGCGGTTGGTCACGTCTGCTACCTGGCGGCGCTCGCCGTTGCAGCTTTCGGCTTGGCGCGCTTCCGATTCGGCGCCCGGCTGTTCGGATGATCAGCCGCCGACCGGATTGAAATCGTAGACGCCGACGCCCTGGAGGATGCCGAATTTGCAGGGACCGTTGGCCTTGCCGGTCACGCGATGGGCGCGCTTGACCGGTACCACATGCGTCTCGCCGGGCTTGAGCTCGATGATCTCGCGCGGCGCCCGGGTCTCGATCACCATCGGCCCCGCCATGCAGAAGAACGTGTCGCTGACATTGGTGTGCCAGTGCCAGGGCACCTCCTGGCCGGCGGAGAGGGTCAGCACGACCATGCGAAGCTCCGGGGTCTCCGCCCACATCTCGTAGTTCTCGACCTCGTAGGAGGGGCGCTTCAGGGGCCTCTCGGCACTCATGGTTTCCTCCGGAACAGCTTTCCGAAGTAGAGCATGCGAAGCGGACCCGGCGCCATCATCCTTCATTCTCCGAGCAAGGTCAGGCTCACGTGACGGGAGTGCGGCGGTGCTCGAAGAGGTAGATGCCCTGCCAGGTACCCAAGCCGAGACGCGCGCTCGATCGAGATCGAGAGCCCCCAAGCTACGGCTATTACGACTATGGGTATCCGCCGCCGCCCGTGGTCTACCCGCAGCCTGGTTTCAGCATCAATATTCCGCTCGAGATTCGCTAACCCAACCTGACGCGGACCAGGGCGGCACCGGCGCGCCGCCCTGGACCCCGCGCGCGAGATATCGCATAACGCCTGCCGGCTACACTCGGTGGGGGCGGGCATGGCACTCTCGGAGAAATCGCTCTACTCAGGGCCCGTCACCTTCATGGGCGCGCCCTACAGCCACGACCTCGGCGGCGCGAGAGCCGCGATCCTCGGCATTCCCTTCGATTGCGGCACGCATCCCCATCGCATCGGCTCGCGCCAGGGTCCTCAGGCCATCCGCGAGCAGTCCGCCCAGATGCGCCTCTACAATTCGGAGCTCGCGGATTTCAATCCGGTCGAGCGGCTGAAGCTGGTGGATTGCGGCAACGTCAAGCTGACGCCGAGCCGGATCGTCGACGCCTTCGAGCGCATCGAGGCCGCGGCGCGGGCTATTCACGAAGCCGGCGTCATCCCCGTCACAATGGGAGGCGACGGCAGCATCTCGGTGCCGCTATTGCGGGCCGCGGCCCGCCGCCACCGGGGCATCGTCGCGGTGCACATCGACGCTCACACCGATAGCTATCCCTACGATCCCCTCGACAAATACACTGCCGCGACGCAGTTCACGCACGCCGCCGAGGAGCAGCTGGTCGTCGCCTCGCTCTCTTATCACATCGGCGTCCGCGGCACGACCTATGCGCCCGGCGTTTACGATCACACGCGCTCGCTCGGCTACAACATCGTCACGTTGCGCGAGCTGCTGAAGCGGGGACTCGATGACGTGCTGGCCGAGCTGCACCAGCGTCTGGCCGGTCGCCCGGTCTATCTGTGCTTCGACATGGACGTGTTCGACCCCTCCTGTGCGCCCGGGGTCGCGACGCCGAGCTGGGGCGGCCTGCTCGCGCGCGAGGGCCTCGAGTTCCTGCGCGGGTTGGCCGGTCTCGATATCGTCGCGGTCGATGTGAACACCGTAAGCCCGCCGCACGACGTCCAGAACATGACGGCCTCGCTCTGCGTCCAGGTGATCCACGAGTCCTTGCTGCTGCTCTGCCGGAAGCTCGGGATCGCGTGATCGGACCAGGGCGTCAACTCGTAGACGCGCCATGCCGCGGCTCGTCCAGGGCACCGGCGATCGGCCATGACCGCCATCAAGCCGCGCGCTACCATCCAAGCTGGCGAGGCCGTCAGAGGTTGCTCGGTGGCGCAGGAATTGCAATCGGGATCGGCAATGCACGAAGACGTGCTCGCTCAGCTGGAACGGCGCCTCGGGCGTGTGCATGCGAAACAGCGGCTCGGGATCGAGAGGGACTATGAGGCGCGTGTCTTCGGCGGTGGCATCAACTTTTTTCACCTGGAAAACTGGTATTCCGTTCATTCCGTCATTCGAAATACGCTGAAGTTGACGGGCTTGTACTGGCGGGGTTGTCGAAACGCGGAGCGCGTGCAAGTCCGACGCAATCTGGTCACGCTGCCGGGCCTGCCGACCCGCTTCGATGGGTTCACGATCCTTCACATCAGCGATATGCACGTCGAGTTGAACCCGGGCGCGATGCGACGTCTGCTGGAGCTGCTCGACGAGGTCACCTACGACGCCTGCGTCCTCACCGGCGACTATCGAGCACAGACATTCGGCCCGTTCGATGCCACGCTCGAGGGAATGGCGCGGATGCGATCCCGTCTCAAGGGCCCGGTCTATGGGGTGCTTGGTAATCACGACACGATCCGGATGGTGCCGGGCCTCGAGGCCATGGGGATACACATGCTGCTCAACGAGGCCACGACGATCGAGCGCGGCGACCAGCGCATACATCTCGCCGGTATCGATGACGCGCATTATTTTCGGGTCGACAACATCGAGAAGGCTGCGTGCGAGATCCCTCACGATGAATTCTCGATCTTGTTGTCACATACGCCGGAGGTCTATCGCCAGGCCGCTCACGCCGATTTTGATCTGTTGCTGAGCGGGCATACCCATGGGGGCCAGATCTGCCTGCCAGGCTCGATCCCCATCACGTTGGATTCGGTGCTGCCGCGGCGCATGGGGGCGGGTGCCTGGAAATACCACGACATGATTGGCTACACCTCGGTCGGCGTCGGTTCATGCATCGTCGCGGTGCGACTGAATTGTCCGCCCGAGATAACCTTGCACCGGCTGCAGCGCGGTGGATCGCCCGAGACAGCAGAGCATTCCGCCTAGCGCCGCGTTGCCGCTAGGCGCACGACGCCATCGACGGCCACGACGCCCTGGCCCGCAGCCTTGACGATGAGGGGATTGATTTCCGCTTCGAGCACGGCGGGCTCCGCAAGGTTGGCCAGCATTGATGCCGCGGCGATGGCCTCGGCGAGCGCCGTGAGGTCGCCCGGCGGCTTGCCGCGATAGCCCTTCAGCACGGCGAAGCCGCGAACTTCCGCGATCATCTCCACGGCGTCGGAGGCCGAGACTGGTGCCACGCGCACGGCATAATCCCGATAGATCTCCGCCAGCGTGCCGCCCATGCCGACGGTGACCACGGGTCCCGCTTGCGCATCGACGCGGTAGCCTACCAGCGCCTCGCCAACGCCGCGCTCCATCGGCTGCACCAGCACGCCCTCGATCCGCGCGGCGGGCTGTCGGGTCCGGACCGCGCTTACGAGCGCTCGCGCACGCTCGCCGAGCTCGGAGGCCGTCGCGATCTCGAGCGCGACGCCGCCGAGATCCGTCTTGTGGGTGATGTCCGGCGACAGCACCTTGGCGGCAACGGGAAATGCAAAAGGTAGAGCCGGCGGCGCCATCGTCGCGTCGAAGACGCAGCTCCGCGCGACGGGCACGCCGAGTGCCTCGAAGAGCGCCAGCGACCGCCGCTCGTCGAGCACGTCGCCGCGGACCGTTTGGAGTAATGCGCTGGCTCGCGCCACTGTCTGCGTCCTCGCGCGCACCGCCGCCGGCGGCTCACGCCAGCCGAGATAAGCGGCGATGGCGTCAGCGCAGGCTTCGGGCGTGCGGAAGGCGGCAATGCCGTGCTGCGCCAGCAAGCGGAGCGACGCGTCGGCCTGCGGCGTGATGAAGACAGCGAGAGGCTTCCTGTCGCGTGCGCAATCGACGATCGGCTTCACCGCGAGCTCCGGCTGAAACTGCGCCGAAGAACCGACCGTCGCCAGGATCAGCTCGAATTCCGGCGCCGCCATGAGGATATCGAGCGCGGGGCGCATCACTTCGTAACGGGCGCCGGCGAGCGTCACGTCGATGATCGGGCCGAACTGGGCGGGCACATTCACGGCGCGCAGCTTGGCGAGCGTCTCGCCGCTGGGTGGCACCACCTCCACGCCCAGCAATCCCAGCCGGTCCACCACGGTCGCGGCCCCGCCGCCGGTGGTGGCGATGACGCCGACGCGCCGGTGGCCTGCGGCCGGTGGCTTGCGGCCGACCGCCAGCGGCGCCGCTTCCAACAGCGTCTCGAGGTGATCGACGCGGAGGATGCCGTGATGGCGCAAAAAAGCGTCCACGGCCGCATCGGAGCCGACCATCGCGCCGGTGTGGGACACCGCCAGCGCCTGGCCCACCTCGGAACGGCCGAGCTTGTAGGCGATGATCGGCTTGCCGGCTCGGCGGGCGAGCGCCGCAAAGCGCGCCATCTCGTCGCGGGCCCGTACGGTCTCGAGGAAGAGCAGGAAGGCGTCGGTCTCGGGATCGTCGGCAAGCGCCGCGCCGATCTCGCCGACGGAGAGATCGGCCTCGTTGCCGACCGAGACCAGCTTGCCGAAGCCAATGCCGCGAACGGCGCCGCGCGAGACCAGCGTGCCGAGCAGACTGCCGCTCTGCGACAGCACCGTCAGCCGGCCGCGCGGCAGAGTGTCGGCGGCGAACGCCGCGTTCGCCGTGAGTGCCAGAGGTGCATGGATGTTGACCACTCCGAGGCTGTTGGGGCCGACGAGGCGCAAACCTCGACGGTGCGCGATCTCCACGAGCCGGCGCTGGCTCTCTCGCCCGCTTTCGCCCGCCTCGGCGAAGCCGCTCGCGAGAATGGTCGCGACCGTCACCCCCGCCTCGGCGCAGGCCGCGACCGCCGCCTCCACCGCGGGCGTGTTGACGAGGATGTAAGCGTGATCGATCGGACCCGGTGCGTGGTCGATACGGGCATAAGCGCGCTCGCCTTGGACGGCGGCGCGGTTTGGGTTGATCGGGTAGATCGCGCCGGCGTAGCCGTGCTTGCGCAGGAAGCTCAGGGGTCGACCGGCGGTCTTGCCGGCGTCGTCGGAGACGCCGATCAGCGCGACCCCTCGGGGATTGAACAGCGCTTCGGCGAGACTCGGCCGCGGCACGGCGAGGAAGCGGCCGCGCTTAGCCGCAGTTGCGGGTGCAGCAGTCGGTGCAGATGATGATCACGCCGTGCTTGGGCTGCCGCGTCTTGTACAGCTTCTCGATCTGGTAGATGTCGAACTGATCGACCGGCCGGAGATAGGCTCGCAAGTCGATTTGGTTGGCGTCGATGTCGTCATCGATGAACAGCGAGGGCCCGCCGGCGAGGGTTTGCTCAGTGGGCGGCGGCGAGGCTCCGCCGTTGCCTCCGGTTTGACCGTTCAACAGCTTCAGCAAGCCCAGCAGCACGGCAGGATCCGCGGGATGCGGGCTGCCGATCGTGCCGTCCGATCCGATATCGATGCCCCAGCTCCGGCGATGAAGCGACCTGTGGCCGATGTCGGTGGTAATGTTGGCCTCCTCGCCATAGATAAAGTAGACGGCGGCGCCGCCGGTGGGATTGATCGCCAGCAAGATCACGCCGCCGCGGACGCCGACGATGGCGGAAGGTGTCTTGATGGTGACGGCATCGGGGTTCTTGCTGAGGGCGCCGCCGACGAACCGGAACACGCCCTTCGTGGCACTCGCCGCCAGCTTGCCGGTGCCGGTATCCGGCGAGTAGACGAACTCGTCGATCACCAGATCCGAATTTGGCCCGACGGTGAGCGCGGATCGGTCGACGAACAGGATATCCGCTTGGCCCTTGGCCTCGGTAGTGATCCGCTCGTTGAAGACGACGTCATTGCCGGTGCCGAGCGCACGCACCGTGCCGCCGGGCGGCGTGCCGGTGGTGTTCGGATTGACGGCGCCGGTCACGCCCACGGACTGAGCGAACCCGAAGCCCGCCAGCCCCAGGAGCACGGAAGCCGTGGTCAGGGCAGCGATCAGAATTCGGCGCGGGCTCATGATGTCACCTCTAGAAGCTCGCTTTGACGGAGAACGTCGCCGTCGTGTTGTTGAAGGAGAAATTGGACAGGTTCGACGACGTGATCTGCCGCTCGACCCCGATCCCGGCAGCCAACCACTTGGTCACGTGCAGGAACTCGGACGCTCCGAAGGACCAGCTGCGGTCGCTTCGCTTCACCAGCGGACTGATCGCGGGGTTGGCGGCATCGTAAGGCGTCCAATCGTGTCCCACTGCCAGGCTGGTCTCCCACGGTCGCGCGACGCCGGGAAAGCCGGGATCCAGAATACCGCCGTAGCGTACGGAATAGGTCGCCTGGATCCGGTACTGGTTGTTCGTGTCGAAGGAGAAGCGGGTCTGCTCATGCACGTAGCGCAGCAGCAGGTCGAGGGTCGACGCTTCGCCCAGCTCTTGGCTCGCCGTGAGACGCACGACGTCCACATGGCCGTCGAGTTGGGTCGCGAGGGGGTCGATGGACTGGTTGAAGTAGCCGCGCTCCTCATGCTCGTAGAAGAGGCGGGTGAGCATGCGCCAGCTGAATGTCTTGGCGAGCTCGATGCCGCCGCCGCCGCCCGCGAGCAGCGAGTTGTTGTTCAGCGTGACATAGGTGCCCATGAGATAGGGCCGCACGCTCGCGTGCTCGATGCCGATCCGGTCCAAGGTAAAGCGCGGACCGAGGGTAAGCTCGGCGATGCCGAGGTCGAGATGACTATCCCGGAAAAACGCGGACTCGTAGAGCGTGCCGGTCGCCTCGAGCGTGTCGCTCTCGGCGTTGCCGAGATCATACCGGTAGATGCCCGCGGCGTTCAGGAACAGGTCGGCGTCGCTCCGCTTCCTGAGCGGAATGGAGGGCAGGGTGAATCCCGGCGGCGCCGGCACCGCCGCGCCCGGCGCTTGGTTCGCGTCGCTTTGATATTGGACCCCGAGCTCGACCATGCCGGCGAACTGATGGGGCGAGTTCAAGCGGTCCACCTTGGCGAGCGCGTCCTGTGCCCGAGCGCGCAGCTCGGGGCTCGCTTCGGGCGCCGCGGACACCTGCTCCAGATAGGCCTTGGCCATCGCGTAGGACTTGAGCCGCGCATAGAGCAGGCCGAGCTCGAGCTGTGCCGTCGGCAGGTTCGGGTTATAAATGAGCAGCCGCTCGAGCGCGCTCACGCTCGCCTCGTAGTCGCCCAGCTGGGCGCCGAGCCGCGCATAGCGCAGCGTGAGCTCGACGTTGGTGGGGTTCTTGAGGAGCTGTTGATAGAGGCTCAGGAACTCGGCGCGCGAGTCGGCGTCCTCGGCCGCGGCGGGAAGCGCGACTGCGGCCAGGCTCAAGGCAAGTCCGATGCCGAACGCGGCGAGTCGCCGCCGCAGACCGCGGCGAGAGCTCGTCTGATGCTCGTGACGCTGTATCAAACTCTGATCTCCCCCCGGAAGCGGTAGAAAGAGTCTACGCGAATCCAGAGCATTAGGCGAAATCAAAACTGTGGCAGGGGTATCTAGGCAGTCCGCTTCAATGCGCGTGTGACAGCGGTCACAAGGCCCACCTCATTTCTCCTGAGCGTGATAAACGCCGTCCCAGCCGGGCTCGGGCGGCCCGATCCGGAACTGCGCGATGCGGTCGCGATAAACTGCGTAGAGCGGATCGAGGCCGAACAACTCCTGGCCCATCGCAGTGTCGATCAGCGCGAGCGTGTGCTCCCATCGCTGCGCCAGATAGGCTGCGCGAATCTCGCGATGCCGGTCGAGGACGGGCGCGAGCCCCGCGGTCGCGGTCTCTGCCAGGGCGTCGAGAACCGTGAATATCCGCACCGCCTGATCCCGGCCCTTGACGCGGATCAGGTCGAGCTCGGCGAGCGGCTCCCCCGGCACTTGTTTGGCGGTCGATTCGCTGAGGATGAGATCGACGCCATAGGTCTTGCTGGCGCCTTCCAGCCGCGAGGCCAGGTTCACGGCGTCGCCGAGCACCGTATATTCCATGCGCTGGTGCGAGCCCATATTTCCGACGCAGCACTCGCCGCTGTTGATGCCGACGCCGATCCGGATCGGCTTGAAAGCTTGTCCGGTTGTGCTTGCCTGGCGCTCGCGCTCGGCGTTGAGTGCAGCGAGGGTGCGGCGCATCTGCTTGGCGGCGGCGACCGCATGGACCGCATGGCGCGGATCGGGCAGCGGCGCGTTCCAGAACGCCATGATGCAATCGCCGATGTACTTGTCGATGACCCCGTCATGCGCCATCACCACGTCGCTCATCGGTTGCAGAAATTCATTGATGAATGCGGTGAGCTCCTGCGGGCCAAGGCCTTCGGCGATGCCGGTGAAGCCGCGGATGTCGGAGAACAGGATGGTCATCTCGCGGTTCTCGCCGCCGAGCTTGAGCTGCTCGGGCTGCGCCGCCAGCTGCTCGACCAGCGCCGGCGCCATCAGGCGCGAGAAGGTCTGCTTGATCTGACGGCGCGCTCGCTCGGAGCGCAGATACCCCTGGATCGTGGAGCTGCCATACACCAGCAGGATCACCAGGCTTGGATAGGCGGGATCGAGCAGAATGTGCGGCGAGCGATAGGTCCACCAGGCGCCGCTCCAAGCGACGATCAGGGCCAGCGCCGCGAAGGCACCGGCTGCGGCGGCGCCCAGCCGCGGCAGAACGAGCGCGAGGATCAGCGCCGTGCACGCGATGAACAGAAATTCCGCGCCGCGCGTCCAATCCGGCCGCGTCAGAAACCAACCTTGCAACGCCTGGTCGATGGTCTGAGCGTGCACCTCGACCCCGGGCACGGTGGCGCCCACGGGGGTTGCACGGAGATCGTTGAGGCCGGCGGCGCTCGATCCCACCAGCACGATGCGATCCTTGAGGCGCGCCAGGTCGAGCGTGCCGTCGAGCACGCTCGCAACCGAGATCCAACGGCCGGGATCGACCGGGCGATAGCCGATCCAGAGGCTGCCCGTAGCGTCCGTCGGCAGCGTGAGCGGGCCGATCCGGAGGGCGACCAGGCCGGTTGCCTGGCCGAGATCCCATTCCGCGCTCGCGCCGGCGGCGCGACCGACGTAGCTCTTGGCACCGAAGGTGACGCGCAGCACCTCGGCCGGAAATGTGGGATAGGCGGATCCATTGACGCGCTCCACGAGCCGCATGCGCCGGACCAGCCCGTCCCAATCGGGCTCCTCGTCAAGGCTGCCGACCCCGCGCGCGGCCGTCTCCAGTTGCGGCAAGCTGACCAGCGCCCGGGCGTAGCTCGGCACCAAGCGCAGGGGATTGTCGCCGGCGAACGCGAAGCCCGCCTTGCGCGCGGGTTGGTCGGTGCCGGCGTCGTCGCCGGGCACGCTGCCGATCACGACGGGAGCGCGCGCGAGCGCAGCGGCGAACACGGCATCGTTGTCGGGCAGCTCCGCGATCGCGCGGGTGATATCCGCCGGCATCTCGCCGCGGAACAGTGTCGGCAGCAACCGTTGCGGTGACGTGCGGTCGGGCTCGGGAAAGATCAGATCGTAACCGATCGCGGCAGCACCGGCGTCCGCGAGCTTGTCGGTGAGATCGGCGAGCACCGTGCGCGGCCATGGCCATTGCCCGAGCTTGCGCAGACTCTCCTCGTCGATATCGACGACGAGGACGGGCGCTTCGGGCGCGGGCCGTGGTGCCGCGCGTTGAAACAGATCGAAGGCTCCGAGCGTGACCGATTCGAGCGGCGCGAAGCCCAGCGCCTTCACTGCGATCGCCACGGCGGCGATCGCCAGAGGCAGCAGCAGGTCGGCCGCGAGGCGCTTCATGTCTTGCATTTTAGCAATTTTTGTCGACGGCGGCCGTCCGCAATGTGCGCCCCGCGAGGGTCAAAGGTCATGGAATCATGCCGGGCTCGACAGCGCGAGAGTTTTCTTCGAGAGCGCAGGTGCCGAACCGCGCTGAGCCCATTTAACGTTTGAGTAACCGCGGCCTGAGATCGTGCTCCGATCCCCTTGCCTCATGAGGCACACCATGTCGCGCTCCGCCCTGGTACTCCTCGCATCCTTCTTGGTCTGCGGCTCGGCCATGGCCGCATCGACCGGCCCCGACCGCTCGAC
>DASZHJ010000030.1:0-2160 GCA_035938015.1 Allostellaceae bacterium | reverse complement strand
GCTCACCTTCGCGGATGCCGCGCGCACCGCGGTCGCGGTCCGGCCGCAGCTCTGGCCCAATGCGCTGCTGCAGCTCGCCTGCTTCATCGGCCGCAACAACGGCTATGTCGATCCCGAGATGGACGTCCGGCCCTACGCGGTCAGCGACCGCGGCGAATTCCTGGCTCAGCGAACCTCTGGCCTCTTCGACCACGGCCGCGATCGCTTCATCATCTCCGTGCACCTGATCAAGACATTGCTCGCGGGCGAGACGCTGATCGCGGCGCTACCGGACAAGGCGCCGCTCATCGCTGCCGCGCTCAACCGCTTCCTCGACGCACCCATGAAGGGTCGCCATGTCCTGCGCACGGCGCGGCAGATGCGGGACCTGGTGGCGCAGGAGTAAGCGCTCGGCCGCGCGTTACTGCGGGGAATGCGGAGCCGGGCATCGCCGTTCTCTCTTGGGTCCAACCTCCCGGAGGAACCGAGCCAATGCGTTCGCTATCCCTGTCGCTCACGATTGCCGCGCTGAGCCTGTTGCCCGCCGTTGCATCGGCGGCGCCCGCGACGATGCCGTCCATGCCGGCCGGCGATCCGTCCGCGCTGCTGGCCCAAGGCGGGCCTCCGCCGGGCTGGTGGGAGCAGGAAGGCCGGCCCGACGATCTGCGCGACCGGTACTGGCACCTGCCGCCGCGGGAGCGCTTCCGGTACGACCAGCTGGAGGCGCAGATCCGCGACCTCCAAGCCCGCCAGGAGCAAGCCCGCCGCGAACAGCGCCGCATCCTCCGCTGGGGCGGCTGAGGCGGGTCCCGCTTACGTATGCAGAGTGCGTCCTTCGACTCGCGCGCCAAGGCGCGCGGCTCAGGATGAGGGAAGACGGTTGGAGATGCTAAGAATCACCTCATCCTGAGCCACGCGCGCAGCGCGTGAGTCGAAGGACGCACGACGCGTCACCCCGTGTGTCGCCCACGGGCCGCGCCGCTTCGCTCGACCGGCGGGTAGTACTGCGGTGCCTCCCGCCGCTCGAGCAAGCCGTAGTCGCGGATGACCCGCAGGCGCCGGTGGCGAAGCACGCTGCCGGCGATCGCTTTCGGCTTCCATTCCGCCGCCGCCACCGCGCTCTTCCAGCTCGCGAGCAGAACCTGCTTGCCGGGATTGTAGATACTCTCGAAGAGCTCGTGATCGAGCAGGCCTGGCGCATTCGCCAGGCCCAGATCGGCGGCGAGATCGGCGCTCGCGGGCTTTGCGTCCTTGGGCGCGAGCTCGCTGAGGGTGACCGCCTTGGCGGCTCCCACCTCGGTCTCGTCCAGGCGCTGTTCCCGCACGACCTGGCCTTTGGGCAACGCCGTGTCCGCGACGATCTCGCCGACCCTGAGGTGATAGTCCTCGAAAATCTCGGACCGCCCCTTCTCCTGCGCCTGGTGATGCACGGCCAGGGTGCGCCAGCGGATCACGGATTTCTCGTCGCGCCAGGTCGAGAGCGACAGGATCCGCCCCTCCCGGCGCTTGCTGGCGAAACGCTCGTTGTCGATGAAGCCGTCGATCTTCTCGATCGCGGGCTTCAGGGATTTCGCGATCTCGAGATACTCCTCGAACCGCTCCTTGCGAGGTTGCACTTCGAAGATTACGGCAAACATTTTGGACTCCTCTCGATCTCATCGGTCACGGCGCCGCGTCGGCGCCGTTGAGGAAAGTCTCGGCCTCGCGATAGAGCGCGTAGCGGTTTTCCTCGAGATGCATGAGGTGCGTTGCGCGGGAGACCTTGATGTCCCGGCGCATCGGCGACGCCTTGAGCGCATTGAACAGCCACCGGGCATCCTCGTCGGTGCAGTAGCTGTCCCATTCCCCGCGCAGGATTGCAACGGGCGCGCGGACTTTGGCGGGATCATACGCCAGCTCTCCGGCCCAGGCGTCGAAGATATCCTGGAACGCGCCGCTCGGGACCTTCACGGCGGCGGGCGAGCGGCTTCGGCTCTCGGGGTCCACGTCGAGATAACGCTCGCCCCACTCCTCGAAATGCGCCCTCGAGAGCACCGCCTGCTCTCCCGGCGGCACGTCGGCGACGAAGCGGTCCCACTGGTCCTTGAGCGAGATGAGTCGCCACGCCGGCAGACGCTGCGGTTCGCTCCCGAGATCGCGGCGCGCGATCGGCCCGAAGAAAACCAGGCGCTCCACCAGCTC
>DASZHJ010000029.1:0-4191 GCA_035938015.1 Allostellaceae bacterium | reverse complement strand
CCGCGGCGGCCGTGCTGGCCGCGCAGCGCAACTGCAAGATCCTCGGCATCTTCACGCGGCTTTGCGTGCGCGATCGCAAGCCGCAATACCTCGCGCACACACCGCGGCTCTGGCGGCTGGTCGAGCGGGATGTCAGCCATCCCGCGCTGGCGCCCGTGCGGCGCTGGCTTGATCGGCACATTCCGGCCGAGCTGCGCCGGATCCCGTCGCAAGAGGCGGCATCGTGATCCCCGTCGAGACCGGCATGGTTCTGGCGGCGGGGCTCGGGACCCGGCTGCGCCCGCTCACGGACGAGAAGCCCAAGGCGCTGGTGACGGTGCAGGGACGCACTCTCCTCGACCGCGCGCTCGACCACCTGCAATCCGTGGACGTCAAGCGGGTGGTGGTCAATACGCACCACAAATCCCAGATGATCGAGCGCCATGTCGCGGACCGAAAGACGCCCGAGATCACTTTCTCGCACGAGCCCACGCTGCTCGACACCGGCGGCGGGGTGGCGAACGCGCTGCCGCACCTCGGCGAGCCCTTCTTCGTCGTCAACAGCGATGCCGTATGGCTCAACGGGCGCGTGCCGGCGCTCACGCGTCTCGCCGGCGCTTTCGATCCGGAGCGGCATGACGCCGCGCTGCTGATGCAGGAAACCGTCCCCGCCGTCGGCTATGACGGCCGCGGGGATTTTTCCCTTGATCCCGTCGGCGTGCCGCGGCGGCGGGGCGAGAACGAGGTAGTGCCGTTCCTGTTCGCTGGCGTCCAGCTCCTGAGCCGCCGCCTGTTCGCGGGTGAGCCCGTGGCGCCCTATTCGATGAACCGACTCTGGGACAAGGCGATCGCCCAGGGCCGGATCGTCGCGATCGTGCACGACGGCACCTGGTACGATGTGGGTACCCTCGCGGGCCTAGCGGCGACGGAATCGCGGCTCGGCGAGTTGTGGTTCCCGCGATGACGCAGGCGGCGCGCGCCTCCGTCGTCACCATCGAAGCGCACCTGCCGTTCCTCGACACGCTGGCGGCGCGGCTCAGCGCCATGGCCGGCGCCGATCCGATGGCGCTCTCGCGCATGACGGTGTTGCTGCCGACGCGCCGCTCTTGCCGTTCGCTCGCCGAGGCGTTTCTGCGCGCGGGCAACGGCAAGCCGCTCCTTTTGCCGCGTCTCAAGCCCGTGGGCGATCTCGACCTCGACGAGCTTGCTTTTCTGTCCGACGAAGGCGATGCCGAGGCGCTCGACCTGCCACCGGCCATCCCCGAGCTCGACCGCCGTCTGCTGCTCACTCTGCTGGTACAGACCTGGGATCGCGACATTCCGCCGGGTCAGGCGGCGATGCTGGCGCGGGCCCTCGCGCGCTTCCTCGATGAGGCGCAGACCGAGGGCGCCGGCTTCAACCGGCTCGAGGCGCTGGTGCCGGAGGAACTGGCCGAGCATTGGCAAGAGGTTCTGAAATTCCTCCGCATCGTCACGGAGCGCTGGCCGGAGATGCTGACGGAGCGAGGTGCCCTCGACCCAGCCGACCGACGCAATCGTCTGCTCGCGGCGCAGGCCGCGCACTGGAAAGCCAATCCGCCCGCCGATCCCGTGACCGCGGCAGGGCTCACCGGCGGCATCCCCGCCGTGGCCGCGCTCATGGAAGTGGTCGCGCGGCTTCCCACCGGCACGGTGGTGCTGCCCGGTCTCGATCGTACGGCCCCGCCGGACGTGTGGGATGCGATCCGTGCGGATCCCGGGCATCCCCAGCACCTCATGGCGCGCTTCCTAGACCGGCTCCAGATCGCGCCCGATGCGGTGGAGGCGTGGCATGCGCGAGCGCTTGCGGCGGGACCGCCCGAACGCTCGGCGCTGATCGGCGAGGCCCTGCTCCCGGCGCGCCTGACGGAGCGATGGCGCCAGTCCCATTCACATGATCCCGCAGCCACTCGTGGATTTCGCCAGCTCGACTGCGCGGGACCGCAGGAGGAGGCGCAGGTGATCGCGCTGCTCCTGCGCCAAAGCCTGGAGCGGCGCGACGGCAGCACCGCGGCGCTGGTGACGCCGGACCGTGCGCTGGCGCGGCGCGTGGCCACGGAACTGAAGCGTTGGGATATCGAGATAGACGACTCTGCGGGCGTACCGCTCAACAAGACGCCCCCTGGCGTGTTTCTGCGCTTGGTGCTGGACCTCGTGGGCGAATCGGCGGCGCCGGTGCCGCTGCTCGCCGCCTTGAAGCATCCGCTGGCGGCGGGCGGCCTCGCGCCCGAGGACTTTCGCGGAGCGCTCCGGGCGCTCGAGCGCGCGGTGCTGCGAGGCGTGCGGCCCGCACCTGGCCTCGACGGCATCGTCCGGGCGCTGAAGCCCGACTCCCGGCAGCACCATGAATTCGTGGAGCGCCTGCGACGTCGCTTGGCGCCTTTGGTTTCAGCCCTGGCGGCCGCGGATCTGCCGCTGCGGTCGCTGGTGGAGGCGCATATCGCGGCGGCGGAGTCGCTCGCTGAGACCGCGCAGGAGTCGGGGGCCCGGCGGCTCTGGAGCGGCGAGGCCGGCGAGGTCGCGAGCGCCTTCATGGCGGATCTGCTGGCGGCCGCGCGCGATTTCACGTTGCGCGCGGGTTCAGACTATCCTGCGCTGCTTGAGAGCTTGCTCGCGGGGCCGGTGGTGCGGCCGCGCTTCGGTCGGCATCCGCGGCTCTTCATCTGGGGCCTGTTGGAGGCGCGGCTGCAGCGCGCTGACTTGATGATCTTGGGCGGCCTCAACGAGGGCACCTGGCCCGGCGATCCCGCTGACGATCCCTGGATGTCGCGGCCGATGCGCGACCGTTTCGGCATCGCGCCGCCGGAGCGACGCACGGGCGTCTCCGCCCACGATTTTGTTCAGGCTTGCGGTGCGCCCGAGGTGGTGTTGACCCGTTCGGCACGGGTCGCGGGCACGCCGACCCTTCCCTCTCGCTGGCTGTTGCGCCTGGAGACCGTCCTGCGGGCGGCTGGCCGAGAAACCGCACTCATCGAGCAGCGCCAGCCACTGACGTGGCAGGCGGCGCTCGATCATGGCCTGGAGCGCATCGTGGTCGCCGCGCCCGCGCCGCGCCCGCCCGTCGAGGCACGGCCGCGCCGGCTCTCAGTCACGGCGATCGAGACCTGGATGCGCGATCCCTACGCGATCTATGCCCGGCATATTCTTGGGCTTCGGGCGCTCGAGCCTTTGGACGCGGAGCCCGAGGCGCGCGAGCGCGGCGTGCTCATTCATCAGGCGCTCGATGAATTCGTCGCCGCGTTTCCGAGGGCGCTGCCGGAGGATGCCGAGGCGCGACTGCTGACACTCGGGCGCGAGGCTTTCGGCGCCCTGCTGTCGCGCCCGGGCATTTGGGCGTTCTGGTGGCCACGCTTTGAGCGGATCGCCCGCTGGTTCCTTGAGCAGGAACGCGAGCGACGCAGCGGGCTCACCAGCCTAGTGAGCGAGACCAGCGGCTGCCATATTTTCCCAGCGCCGCGCGGGGATTTCGAGCTGCGCGCCACGGCGGATCGGATCGAGCGCCGCACGGACGGCCTGGTGATCGTCGATTACAAGACCGGTACGGTGCCGCGGGAGCCGGTGGTGGCTCGTGGTTTGGCGCCGCAACTTCCGTTGGAGGCGGCGATCGCGGAAGCCGGCGGCTTCGCCGACGTGCCGGCAGCACCAGTGACGTCACTCGAGTACTGGCGACTGAGCGGGCTCGCCGTCGCCGGCGAAGTGAAACGCATCGCCGAGGGTGCCGCAGCGCGCGATCTGATCGCGGCGGCGCTCGCGGGCTTGCGGGAGCTCGTGGCGCGGTTCGACGATCCGGTCACGCCCTACCGGGCGGTGCCGATCGCCCGAAACGCGCCGCGCTATTCCGACTACGAGCACCTCGAGCGGGTCAAGGAATGGCGCGCCACCGAGGTGGTGGACGAGACATGACCGCCTCCGCGGTCGATACGCTGCAGCGCGAAGCGGCCGATGCCGCGAGCTCGGTCTGGGTCGCGGCCTCCGCCGGCACGGGCAAGACCAAGGTGCTGACAGATCGGGTGCTGTCGCTGATGCTCGGCGGCAGCCCGCCTACTCGCATTCTGTGCCTGACCTTCACCCGCGCCGCCGCCGCCGAAATGGCGAACCGCCTGCACGAGCGCTTGAGCCGCTGGGCTGTGCTCCCCGAGGCCGAGCTTTGCGACGAGCTCGCGGCTCTGCTGGGTCGGGTACCTGACCGAAACC
>DASZHJ010000028.1:0-10404 GCA_035938015.1 Allostellaceae bacterium | reverse complement strand
CGGGGCGAGGAGCGCGCGGCGGTGGGCGCGCTCAATTACGTCGAGCTGCTGCGCAGCGGCTGCACCACCGTGATGGAGCTCGAGGAGGATGTCGAGGTGCTGGCGCCCTTCGTCGAGCGGCTCGGCATCCGCAGCGCCATGGGCGAGATGATCGGGGATGCCGACCCGGACCGGATGGTGAAGGGCGAGTTCGTCTTCGATCCCGCGGCCAACAGCGCACAGCTCGAGCGCGCCCGGGGCTTCGCCGAGCGCTGGCATGGCCGCGCCGATGGCCGCATCACCGCGATCCTCGCGCCCAATATGACCATCAGCTCGTCGCGCGAGCAGCTCCGGCAAGTCCGCGCGCTGGCCGACCGCATGGGATTGCGCCTCACCATCCATCTCGGCTGGAGCCAGTTCGAGCACGAGACGGCCGAGCGCGTCCACGGCGCGGGACCTTTCGTCTTCGCGCGGGATCAGGGCGTGCTCGGACCCGATGCGGTGGCGACGCATTGCTATGTCATCGGCGAGCGCGATATCGACATCCTCGCAGAGACCGGCGCCCACGTCGCGCACTGCCCGCTGATGAATGCGTTCCGCGGCCTGATCGCGCCGGTCAACGCGCTCCGCAAGCGCGGCATCAACGTGGCGCTCGGCATCGACAATATGTTCGGCGACTATTTCGACGTGCTGCGCGCGGCGATCACCGGCGCCCGCATCAAGACCGAAGACCCCGTGGCGCTGCTGTCGACCGACGTGCTGGAGATGGCGACCATGGGCGGCGCGCGCGCGATGGGCCTGGAGCGCGAGATCGGCTCGCTCGAGAAGGGCAAGCGCGCCGATCTCATCATGCTGGATTTCCGAGCGCTCGGCCTGCAGCCCGTGCTCGATCCCGTGCAGAACCTCGCCTATCACGCGCACGCGCGCGACGTCGAGCTGGTCATGGTGGATGGCCGCGTTCTGGTCGATGCCGGCGAAATCAAGACCGTCGACAAGGCCGCGGTGATCGACGCCGCCACGCGGGCAGCCGAGGCCGCGTGGACGCGCTTCGAGCGCAAATACGGCGGCCCGATCGCTCGGGTCTGATCGCGGCGGGCTCGCCATTGCCGAACGAAGCGCCCGCATCCAGTTTCTTTATGAGGACCGTTCACGCCGCAAGCGATCGACACGGGAGACCATGATGCGCCTCGGCCTTTTCATGATGCCCATCCACAACCCCACGCGGGACTATCTCGACGTGTTCAAGGAAGATCGGGAAGCGATCCTCCATGCCGAGGAGCTCGGCTACGACGAGGCATGGGTCGGCGAGCACTAGGCCTGCAAGACCGAGCCGATCCCCGATCCCCTGCAATTCATGGCGACGCTGATCCCCGTCACCAAGCGGATCAAGTTCGGCACCGCCGTGCTCAATCTGCCCCAGCACCACCCCGCGGTCGTCGCGGGCAACGCCGCGCAGTTCGATCACCTGAGCGAGGGCCGCTTCATCATGGGAGTCGGGCCCGGCGGGCTCGGCTCGGATTTCGAGCTGTTCCAGACCTTCGAGAAGAACCGTGCCGAGATGATGGCGGAATCGATCGACATGATTCACCGCATCTGGGCCTCTGATCCACCCTACCGGCTGCACGGGAAATACTGGGATATCGTGGTCGACCAGCAGATGCAGAAGCATCTGGGCATCGGCCCCATGCTGAAGCCCTACCAGAAGCCTTATCCGCCGCTGGCAATGTCGGTGATGAGCCCCCGCTCCAGCACGGCGCGCTTCGCGGGCGAACGCGGCTGGGGCATGATCTCCGCGAACTTCACGCCCGCCGCCAACGTGAAGACCCATTGGGAGGTCTATTGCGAGGGCGCCGTCTCCGCCGGCCGCAAGCCCGATCGGGGCAACTGGCGGGTCGCCCGCTCGATCGTCGTGACGGAGACCGATGCCGAGGCACGCGATTACCTCGCCAATGAGAACTGCAGCCCGGCCTGGTACTACAAATATCTGCGCGACAACCTCGCGACCTACAAGCTGCTCAACATCTTCAAGCCGGATCCCGCCATGCCCGATGCCGAGCTCACCTGGCAGAAGTGCCTCGGCCTTATGGTGATCTCCGGCAGCCCAAAGACCGTGCTCGACCAACTCGTGGCGCTGATCGACCAGCTCGGATACTTCGGCACTCTGCTCGTCACCCAGAAGGATTGGGACGACAAGATCCTGCACAAGAAATCCATGCGGCTCCTCGCCGAGCGGGTGATGCCGCAGCTCACCGCCTACGCGGAAAGCCGGCAGGCCGCGGAGTAATCGCCCGCGGCTGTCAGAGCGCGATCGCGGACATCGCGGCGAGCAGGCTCGGCAATCCCGCCCGCATCAGGAAGAGGGCGCTGCCGATCAGCGCCCCGACCAAGGTGCCGTTGATCCGGACATACTGAAGGTCCCTTCCCACCTGGAGCTCGATCACGTCCGCGACCTTGCGGCCGTCCCAGCCCGCGACGACGCTGGCGATGTAATCGGCGATCTGCGCACGCCAGGGCGTGATGTAGCCCACGATCACCCCCTCGATCGCGGAATTCAGGAGCCGCTGGAGCTCGGGCGATTCCCGGAGGAGCCGGCCGATGGTCCGGGCGATCTCGCCCGCGATCTTACCGGCGCGCGGGCTCGACGAGCGCGCGTCCGCGGCGAGCTCGCGCTTGACCTCGTCCCAGATGGTCGCGAGCGCATGCGACAGCGCCGGATGCGTGACGATCGCCGCCTGCGCTCGCTCCATGAGAGCCGCATAGTCCGGCGATGCCCGGAGCTCGGCGAGCCTTGCCCTGATCCAGGCGTCGAGCCGGAGCCGCTCGGTGCCCTCGGGCATGCGCACCGCGCGCAACCATTTCTCGACGCCCTTGACGATGCCGTCGCCGATCTTGCGGTCGAAATAGCTCGGAAAGAACCGGCCGGTCCGCTCGCCGACCTTCTCGGCGATGACCCCGCCGAGCGCTTCGAGCGACGGCTCGAGAACGTCGGCGAGGGCGTCCACCAATTCCATGTGCTTGCCGTCGCGGATCAGGGCCTCGATGATCGCGTCCATCGTCGCGACCAGGTCAAGCCGCCGCAGCCCGTCCTGGGCCACGTCGCGCAAGAAGGCTCGGACGCTCGCGTCGTCGACCGAACTCAGGACGATCGGCACCACGGCGGCGACGCGATCGGCGACAAAAGCCGCTGCCGTATCGCTCGCCAGCAGCTCGCCCAGCTGCAGGGCCCGGTTCTCGGCGCGGAGGCGCTCGATCAGCACGGGCGGGTCGAGGAACTGGTCGCGCACGAAGCCTGCCAGCGACTTGCCGATCTCGTCCTTGCGAGCGGGGATCAGCGCGGTGTGCGGAATCGGCAGGCCCATCGGCCGGCGGAAGAGCGCGGTCACCGCGAACCAATCCGCCAGCCCGCCGACGATCGCGGCCTCCGCGGCGGCGTTGATCAGCTGGATCGCGAAGGGTCGGTCGGGCAGCAGCGCCGTCCCGACGGCAAGCGCTACGGCGGCCAACAGCAGGCCCGTGGCTAAACGCTTGTTCCGGCGAAGTGCAGCCCGTTTGGCCTCGGCATCGGCGATGGAGGGCGCCTGTCTCATCGTCCCAAACTCCCGATTGCGCCCGACCCTGGACGGATCGCGGTCTCGTCGCCATATAGGCTGAACACTCGAGAATAGGGACCCCAGGAGTATGCCGCCACGTGATCCCACCGTCTGGATGTGGGCGGAAGCGCAGCGAATGCTGGACCGCGCCGAGCGCCTGCATCAGCGGTTCTTCGAGCCCACCCGTGGCGGGCCGCAACCCTCATGGGAGCCGCCCGTCGATGTCTTCGAGACGCCCGGCGGCTTGCTGATCGAGATCGCGTTGCCGGGCGTGGACCCCGAGCGGCTCGAGATCTCCTATGAGGGCGGCGTGCTCTCCGTGGCGGGCGATCGGCCGCTGCCCTGCGCCGCGGAGCCGGCGGTCATCCACCGGCTGGAGATCCCCTATGGCCGCTTCGAGCGGCGACTTGCGCTCACTGGCCGGTACGAGCTGGTGCGCTATCAACTGACGCATGGCTGCCTTGCGCTCTCTCTGCGCAGGGTCGATTGACGAGAGCAGACGCCGCAATGACAGACATCGGTCCGAATTTCCGCGAGCAAACCGAACGCACTCCGGCCCAAGCCAACCAGCCGGCGGCACCCACGAGCGAGGCGCAGAAGCTACCCGCCGACGCCGTCGTGATCGTGTCCGTGCGCAACACCCTGCTGTTCCCGACCGTGGTGATGCCGCTGTCGGTGGGGCGGCCACGCTCGGTCGCGGCGGTGCAGTACGCCGTGCGCGCCCAAGCTCCGATCGGCGTGCTGCTCCAGCGCGACCCCGAGATGGCCGATCCCGGCCCCGCCGACCTTTACGAGGTCGGCACCATCGGCATGATCCTTCGATACGTCACCGCCCAGGACGGCAGCCACCATCTGATCTGCCGGGGCGAGCAGCGGTTCCGCATCGTCGAATTCCTGGAGGGCCAGCCGTTCCTCGCGGCGCGCGTCGAGCGGATCGCGGAGCCGGAGACCACCGGCCCCGAGGTCGAGGCTCGCCACATGCAGCTCAAAGAGCGCGCGCTCGAGGCCCTGAACCTCATCCCGAACGCGCCCGACGAGCTCAAGGACACCGTGCGGTCGGTGGACTCGCCCTCGATGCTCGCGGATCTCGTCACCAGCTTCCTCGACCTCAAGGTCGAGGAGAAGCAGCAGATTCTCGAGACCATCGATCCGAAGGCGCGGCTCGACCGGGTGCTCTGGTTCCTGGCCTATCGGCTCGAAGTGCTGCGGCTCTCCCACGACATCGGCCAGCGCACCCGGGATTCCATCGAGGGCCGGCAGCGCGAGCACCTGCTGCGCGAGCAATTGCGCACCATCCAGAAGGAGCTGGGCGAGGACGAGGACGAGAGCACCGAGGCGACTCGCCTCGCCGAGGCCATCGCCAAGGCGAAGATGCCCGAGGACGTCGAGAAGCACGCGAAGAAGGAACTCGCGCGCCTGCGGCGGATGTCGGACGCGTCGGGCGAATCCTCGATGCTGCGGACCTATCTCGAATGGCTGACGGAGCTGCCCTGGAGCGCCGAGAGCGGCAAGACCATCGACATTGCCGAGGCGCGCAAGGTGCTGGAGGCCGACCACTACGGCCTCGAGAAGATCAAGCGCCGCATCCTCGAATACCTCGCCGTGCGCAAGCTCAACCCAACCGGCAAGGCGCCGATCCTCTGCTTCGTGGGGCCACCGGGCGTCGGCAAGACCTCGCTGGGCCAGAGCATCGCGCGCGCCATGGGCCGCGAGTTCGTGCGCGTCAGCCTCGGCGGCATCCACGACGAGGCCGAGATCCGCGGACATCGGCGGACCTATATCGGCGCGCTTCCCGGCAACATCATCCAGGCGATCCGCAAGGCCGGCACCCGCGACTGCGTGATGATGCTGGACGAGATCGACAAGCTCGGCCGCGGCATCCAGGGCGACCCCTCCTCGGCGCTGCTGGAGGTGCTGGACCCCGCGCAGAACTCGACCTTCCGCGACAACTACCTCGGCGTGGCCTTCGACTTGAGCAAGGTGGTGTTCATCGCCACCGCGAACATGCTCGACACCGTGCCCAGCCCGCTGCTCGACCGCATGGAAGTGATGCAGCTCTCGGGCTACACCATCACGGAAAAGCTGCAGATCGCCGAGCGCTATCTGGTCCCGCGCCAGCAGGAGGCGAACGGCCTCTCGGCTCAGCAGTGCACGATCACCGAGTCGGCGCTGCGGGCCATCATCAAGGACTACACGCGCGAAGCCGGCGTGCGGAATCTGGAGCGGGAGATCGGCTCGGTGCTGCGCAACGTCGCCGTCCACATCGCCGAGGGTTTGGTCGAGCGCGCCACCATCGACGCCGCGGAGATCGCGGGCATCCTGGGCCCGCGCCGGTTCGAGGCGGAGCAGGCGCTGCGCACCAGCGTGGCCGGCGTCGCGACGGGGCTCGCGTGGACGCCGGTCGGCGGCGACATCCTCTTCATCGAGGCGACGCGCACGCCGGGGAACGGCAGGCTCATCCTCACGGGCCAGCTCGGCGACGTCATGAAGGAGAGCGCGCAGGCAGCGCTCAGCCTCGCCAAGTCGAAGTATCGCGAGCTCGGCCTCGACCCGAAGCTGTTCGAGAGCAGCGACATCCACGTGCACGTGCCCGCGGGCGCCGTGCCGAAGGACGGACCGAGCGCCGGCGTCGCCATGTTCACGGCGCTCGCCTCGCTCCTGACGGGAAGACCGGTTCAGAGCGACCTCGCCATGACCGGCGAGATCAGCCTCCGCGGCCTGGTGCTTCCGGTCGGCGGCATCAAGGAGAAGGTGCTGGCGGCGATGCTGGCGGGTATCAGGACCGTCATGCTGCCGGCCCGCAACCGCAAGGACTGGGACGACATCCCCGAGGAGGCGCGCCAAGCGCTGGAGTTCGTCTGGCTCGAGACCGTCGACCAGGCGCTCGCGACCGCGCTTCAGCCTGCAGCCGCCAGCGCCGACGCGGCGTGAGCGGAACCGCCCGACCCCGCCTCGCCTCTCGGCCCCTGACGGGCGGAGAGAGACAGCCCGGCGGGCGCGCATGAAAGCCTTCACCCCCCTCTCGCTGATCGCGTTCTTGGTCCTGCTGATACTGCTGCCCCTGCTGTTCGCCCAGCTGATGGCGGCGAGCTTGATCAAGCTGAACCTGGAGCCGGGCACCGCGCTGCTGCTGATGATCGGCATCATCGTGGGCAGCGCGATCAACATCCCCGTGAAGCGGGTCGAGCGGCCCCAGCGGGTTCCGGCGCATCCGCTGGCGATCTACGGGCTTGGCCGGATGCTGCCGGAGATGACGCGGATGCGCCCGCAGACCATCATCGCCGTCAATCTCGGCGGCTGCCTCATCCCGGCAGGCCTCGCGGCTTACGAGTTTCTCAATCTCGCGGGCCTGGGCCCGCGTTTTCTCGTCGCGGGTATCGCGGCCTGCATCGTCAACGTCGTCGTCTGCTATCTGGTGGCGAGACCGGTGCCGGGCGTCGGTATCCTCATCCCGGGCTTCGTGCCGGCGCTGGTCGCGGCCCTGCTGGGTGTGCTTCTGGGCTCCGACCAGGCGGCGCCGGTTGCATTCGTCGCGGGCACCTTGGGTCCGCTCATCGGGGCGGACCTCCTGCACCTCCGAGAGATCGAGGAAAGCGCCGTCGGCGTCGCGAGCATCGGCGGCGCCGGCACCTTCGACGGCATCGTGCTCTCGGGCATCATCGCGGCCTACCTGGCCTAGACCCGCGCAGCGGCGGCTTAGCTCCGAGCCCTGTGCTCCAATGGGGCGCCTATCCATGTGCAGGATAAGCGGGCATGCGCCGCTTTGTTGAGGGGATGCCGGATGGGTGGTTGACCGCTCATACCGGTTGTCGTTATGCCGCTTCAATGCATTCGCGCGAAACCGACTGGTCGAGCCTGCTGAGCGAGGCCATGGTTCCCGGAGTGGCGGGCACTGTCATTCGCGACGGCCGGCTCGACCACTACGTCTGCTGCGGCACGCGAAGAGCGGGAGCGCGCGACATCGTCGACGAGCACACGGTTTTCGAAGCGGCGTCGCTGAGCAAACCGGTTTTCGCCCATTTGGTCCTCCGGCTCGCGGACCAGGGATACCTCTCGCTGGATTCACCCCTAAGCGATTACCTGCCGGACTATGTTCCGGCAGACTCGCGAGTCCCCTCGATCACCGCCAAGCACGTCTTGAGCCACAGCGCGGGATTTCCGAATTGGCGCAACGCCGACTTCCCGCTGAAGACCTATTTTGAGCCTGGCCAACGCTTCAGTTATTCCGGAGAGGGCTTCGTCTACCTTCAGAAGGCGGTCGAGGCGATCACGGGCAAGACGCTTCACCTCCTCGCAGACCGCTGGGTGCTGCAACCCCTCGGAATGACGCAATCCAGTTTTGTCTGGAGTCCGCGGTTCGATACGAACCGAGCTTTTCCGCATGACGCGTTCGGAAGACCGGCCCTCAGCTACAAGCCCGGCGAAGCCAATGCGGCGTGGTCCTTGCAGACGACTGCGGCAGATCTTGGCCGCTTCTTGCTGGCCGTCTTGGAGGGTGCGCGGCTCCGCCCGGAAACTGCGGCGCTGTGGCTTCGTCCTTGCATCGACGTTCGACACGCCGGCGCTCAATGTTTGGGCGCAAGCGACGGCGATGTTGCAACCGGTGTGGCGTGGGCACTTGGCTGGGGTCTCGAGCCGAGCCAGGGGATCTTCTTTCATTGGGGCGACAACGGCCCTTCGACCGCATTCACGATCGGCTCCGTGGAACGCCGCGACGCGCTCGTCTTCTTTATGAACGGGGCGTCCGGACTATCGATCATGACCGATCTGATCGCTCGCTACATGCCCGGGCATCGCCCATCCTTGGTTTGGCTGGATCGCGTGGGACTCGACGCACCGGTGCGGCGCCTGCTGCGTGCCGCCCTTGCGCGAGGGATCAAAGAGGTCTGGCCGGAGATGGAAAGCGCAGGTCTCGGGCCCGACGAATTGCTATGGATCGCTCAGGGCTTGACCGCGGGCGGCCGCGAGGAAGACAGCCAGTCGCTTCGGGCGCGCATCAGCGAGCGCAAGTAATCGCCCGGCCGCCTGTCACGTCCGCCGGGCGACGATATGGAAAATATGCCAGTGCTTGGGCTTGCCGCGCGGCGTGACGGAGTCCGTCTCTTCCTCGGCGAAGAGCTCGATCTCGAGATCCCGAAGCAGCCGCGCCGCCGCCGCGCGGTCCACGTGGGTCATGCCCGGCCGCCCGACCCAACCGTCTCGGTCTCCATAGAGCTGGCCGGAGAAGCGGCCGCCGGGCTTCAGCGAGGTGACGATGCGGCGCCAGAGCTCGGCAAACCGATCGGGCGGGCAGAGTGGCAGGGAGAAGCTCGCATTGACGAGATCGGCCGCGGGCCAGGTCGCATCCTCGAAGCGCCGGCAGAGGCAGGTGAGCCGTGAGTCTTCCGGCAGACCCGCTCGGCTCCGGAGCCGCTCGATGGCCGCAGGCTCCGCGTCGATGGCCAGGACGGACCAGCCGCGCCGCAGCAGCTCGATCGTGTCTCGTCCGTCGCCGCAGCCGAGATCGACGGCGAAGCGCGGCGATGCCAGGGGCGGGAACCGCGCGAGCGCGTCGAGCAGCGTGTGGCGCGGCGGCCGATCCGTGGTCGCCGCGTAGTAGTCCCCCCAGCGCCTTCCTCTATCGTCGCTCGGCATCCGCCGAGAGTGGATCGGTCAGCTCCGAGTTGACAAGCCTCCGGCGGGCGGTAGGGTCGGGCCTTGTCAGGGGCGCCGCCAGTGCCCCCGACGGGGTCCTCACAACCTGAAAAGAGCATCATGCGATTCGAAGCACCGACCACCGTCAGCGCCGCGGTGAAATTGCTCGCGGGCAACGCGCGTGTCACCCGCGTGCTCGCGGGCGGCACCGATCTCCTGGTCCAGATGCGCACCGACCGAGTGGCGCCGGATCTGATCATCGACGTCAAGCGCATACCGAGCCTGCGCACCGTTACGGCCAAGAACGGCGCGTTCCGGATCGGCGCCGCGGTCGCCGGTGTCGAGCTCGGCGAGCACAAGGCGCTGCGCAAAGCGTGGCCCGGCGTGGTCGAGGCCGCGAACCTGATCGGCTCGCACCAGATCCAGTCGCGCGCCTCGCTCGCCGGCAATCTCTGCAACGCCTCGCCCGCGGCCGACAGCGTGCCGGCACTGGTCGCCGCCGGCGCTTCGGCGGTGATCGCGGGTCCGCGCGGCAAGCGCACGGTGCCCGTGGAGACGATCGCCACCGGCCCGGGCAAGACATCGCTGAAACGAGGCGAGATGGTCGAGGCAATCCTGCTGCCGAAGCGGCCGCCGCGCTCCGGCGATGCCTATCTCCGCTTCATTCCGCGCTCGGAGATGGACATCGCCGTGGTCGGCGCGGGCGTCAGCCTGACGCTCGATGCCAAGGGCGTCTGCACTGCGGCTCGCCTCGCGCTCGGCGCCGTCGCCGAGCGCGTGATCCTGGTGCCGGATGCGGCGAAAGCCCTGATCGGCAGCACGGTTGACGCCCGGGCGCTCGAGCGGCTTGCCGCCGCCGCTTCCGCGGCGTGCCGGCCGATCGACGACAAGCGCGGCACCAAAGAGTTCCGTATCAAGGTCGCGGGCGTGCTGGCGCGGCGGGCGGCCGTGGCGGCACTGAAGCGCGCGAGGGGGGCGTGATGCGCCAAGTTCAGGTTTCAACCACCATCAACGGCGATGCCGTTTCTTATCTCTGCGAGGTCGACGAGACGCTGCTCGACGTGCTGCGTGATCGGCTGGGCTTGACCGGCAGCAAGGAAGGCTGCGGCACCGGCGATTGCGGTGCCTGCAGCGTCACGCTGGACGGCCGCCTGGTCTGCTCGTGCCTGGTGCTGGGCGCGGAAGCCGAAGGACGCGAGAT
>DASZHJ010000027.1:0-5539 GCA_035938015.1 Allostellaceae bacterium | reverse complement strand
TCCTCGTCGCCGATCGGCGTCTCCAGGCTGATCGGCTCCTTGGCGATCTTCAGCACCTTGCGCACCTTCTCGAGCGGCATGCCGAGCTTCTCCGCGAGCTCCTCCGGCGTGGGCTCGCGGCCGATCTCGTGCAGCATCTGCCGGCTCGTGCGCACGAGCTTGTTGATGGTCTCGATCATGTGCACGGGGATGCGGATGGTGCGCGCCTGGTCGGCGATCGAGCGGGTGATCGCCTGCCGGATCCACCACGTCGCATAGGTCGAGAACTTGTAGCCGCGGCGGTACTCGAACTTGTCCACGGCCTTCATCAGGCCGATGTTGCCTTCCTGGATCAGATCCAGGAACTGCAGGCCGCGGTTCGTGTATTTCTTGGCGATCGAGATCACCAGGCGGAGGTTCGCCTCCACCATTTCCTTCTTGGCGCGGCTCGCCTCGCGCTCGCCCCTTTGCACGGTGGAGACGATGCGGCGGAACTCGGAGGGCGGCAGGCCCGCCTCCGCGGCGATGACGCCGAGCTCGCCGCGCAGGTCCTTCACCTCCTGGCCGTGCCGCTTGATGTAATTCGCCCAGCCCTTGCCCGAGAGCCGCTGCACGCGCTGGATCCAGCGCGGCGCCAGCTCATGGCCGAAATGATGCTCGAGGAATTCCTGTCGCTTGACGCCGGTCCCTTCCGCAAGCCGCAGCAGCTTCCCCTCGATGCCGAGCATGCGCCGATTGACACCGTAGAGCTGATGGACCAGCTGCTCGATGCGCGCGTTGTTGAGCCGCACGCCGTTCATGGCCTCGACCATGTCCGTCTTCAACTTCAGGTAACGCCGCTCGGTCGGCTTCACCAGGTCCTGGCCCTTTTGCAAGGACTCCAGGCGCTGCTCTTGAACCTTGTGGAGCTTCTTGTAGGTCTTGGCGATGGTATCGAAGGTCGCGAGCACCTGCGGCTTGAGCGCGGCTTCCATGGCCGAGAGCGAGATCGAGGCCTCCTCCTCGCCCTCCTCGCTACCTTCGGCGGCGGCAACCTCCTCGCCTTCACCCTCGCTCTCCGTTTCAGCGGCCTCGCCGCCCTCGGCAAGTTGCGCGCTCTCCGCCTCGAAGGCGCTATTCCCATAGGTGGCGTCCAGATCGATCACGTCGCGCAGCAACATCTTCCCGTCGTTGAGTGCGTCGCGCCAGGCGATGATCGCGCGCATCGTGAGCGGGCTTTCGCAGATGCCGCCGATCATCATCTCGCGGCCCGCCTCGATGCGCTTGGCGATCGCGATCTCGCCCTCGCGCGAGAGCAGCTCGACGGAGCCCATCTCGCGCAGGTACATGCGGACGGGATCGTCGGTGCGGCCGATGTCGTCGTCGTCGACGTTGCCGCGGGCCTCCGCCTCCTCCTCGGCGTTCGCTTCCGCGGCCGCGGCGTCCTCGCCCTCCTCGCTCTCCACCACGTTGATGCCCGCCTCGGAGAGCATCGCCATGGTGTCCTCGATCTGCTCGGAGGACACCTGGTCCGCGGGCAGTGCCGCGTTCAGATCGTCATAGGTGACGTAACCCCGCTCCTTGCCGCGAGCCATCATCTTCCTGATGGCCGCCTGGACGCTGTCGAGCAGCGGCGCTTCCGCCGCATCCTCTCGCGCCTCGGTTGCTTCCGCCGTGTTCGCCGCCGCTGCTGCCTTGCTCGCCATTTGGAATCTCTCGTCCCCGCAAACTCAAAATAAAGACGGTCCGGGATGCCTCCAGGCCTCCCCATCCGTCCTCGTCCGATCCGACTGCCGGCCCCCGCGTCAAATGCGACGCGGCCCCGCCGGCGCTAGCCTCACCCGATCAAATCTTCGGTCGTTTTGTCTTCGTCTTCGCGGTCCTCCTGAAGAGCCTTGACCGGCGCCCAACGCTCCTCGGTCATCTCCTCGGCCAATCCGCGCTCCATGTCGTCCAGCTGCTGCGGATACTGCCGCCGCAGGAATTGCGCCCTGGCCTGCTGCCAACCCATGCGGACGACCTCCGGGTCCGCCTCCCTCCGAGCGAAGGAGGCGTGATTTAACACCTGAGGCGCCAGCAGGCTGGCCACAGTCGCGGCGTACCCCTTACCCGAAAGGTGGAGTTGGAGTGCCTCGGCGTCAAGGTCTGGATGCTCAGCATGGACGTGTAAAATCTCGCGGCAGAGCCTGTCAAGATCGCCGGCGGTGAAGTCGAGCCGGGCCAGTTCCTCGGCCGCTTCCCCTAATAGGTGCGGATGATTAAGGAAAACCGCCAAAATGACTTCCTCCTGGCGGCGCGAGAGGGCCGTGGGCGACCGCGGTGGCGGCTCTACCAGGGGAATCGAGGGTGTCTGGCGGCGCTGGCGGCCACGACCGGTCTCCGCGCCCGGCCGAAATCTGGGCTTTCGAAATATCTCGAAGGTCTTTTCGCGAAAAAACCGGAGATAATGCGTTTGTACCGCGCGGTCGCCGATTTGCCGAGCGCGCTCTTCGAGCCGGCGCTCCAGAGCCGCCCGGCGCTCGGGCGTATCCAGCGCACCGGCGTGGCTCTCCAGCGTCCATAGGAACTCCGCCAGCGGCCGCGCCTGGTCCAGGATCTCGCGCATCGCGCGCACCCCGTGCCGAAGTACAAGAGTATCGGGATCCTCGCCCTCGGGCAGGGCGGCCAGGCGCAGCGTATATCCAGGCTTGAGCCGCGGCAGCGCACGGTCGACCGCCCGACCAGCCGCCCGCAACCCCGCGGAATCGCCGTCAAAGCACAGGATCGGTTCGGGCGCGATCCGCCAGAGCTCCTCGATCTGCGCTTCCGTGAGCGCCGTGCCGAGCGGCGCCACGGCCCCCACGAAGCCCGCGCGCTGAAGCGCGATCACGTCCATATAACCCTCTACGACGATGACGGGGCCCGCACCGCCCGCGGCCGCGCGCGCCTGGGCCCAGCCGTAGAGGACGCGACCCTTCTGGAAGAGGGGTGTTTCGGGAGAATTCAGGTATTTCGGTGGGCCGTCGCCAAGTGTCCGGCCACCGAAGGCGATGATTCGGCCGCCTCGGTCGGCAATGGGGAAAATCACGCGGCCACGAAAGTAGTCGAAGCTCTCGCGACCCTCCTCTGCTGAATCCGAGGTGGGCTTGCGGACCAGACCGGCCTCGACCAGGAGCGGCTCGGGAATCGTCTTGCCGAGAGCCTGCTTCAGCGCGGTGCGCCGGTCGGGCGCGAAGCCCAGGCGGAAGCGCCGGATGGTATCCAGATCCAGACCGCGTTTCTCGAGGTAGGCGAGCGCCTCGCGGCCGCTCGATCCATGCAGCTGCTCCTCGAACCAGTGCGCGGCAGCGTCGAGGGCGCTCCTGAGCGTGGTCTGGCGTTGGGCCCGCTCGCGCTCCTCGGGCGTTGCCTTGGGCACCTCGAGCCCGGCCTCCCGCGCCAGCGCCTCGACCGCCTCCGGAAAGCTAAGGCTCCCCGTCTGCATGGTGAAGCTGATGACGTCGCCGTGGGCGCCGCAGCCGAAGCAATGATAGAAGCCCTTTTCTTCGACCACACTGAAGGACGGTGTTTTCTCCTTGTGGAAGGGGCAAAGGCCCACGAACTCGCGGCCGCGCCGCTGTAGCTTGACGCGCCGCGAGACCGCGCTGGCGAGCGACAGGCGACGCCGAAGCTCCTCGAGAAAATAGGGCGGAAATGCCATGCGGGCCGTCAGCTCTCAGCTGTCAGCCGTCAGCGGACGGAACCGACGGGATTGCCATCCTAGCTCAGATCGCCGGCGATCTGAAATCGCTTCGCGAGATTTTCCCCTCACTATCGAACCGGAAAGGCGCTGTCGGCGGTCTCAGCCGGCGTGGACCGCATGAGCCTGGACGCCGATCAACGGTGGAAAACCCGGTCCAAGGTGTTCCGCGAGATCTCATGCATCGGCGATGTCAGCCCAGCAGCTTCTTCACCATGCCGCCCGCCTTGGAGAGGTCGAGCTGTCCCGCGTGTTTTTCCTTGAGCGCGGCCATGACGCGTCCCATGTCCTTGACGCTCTGCGCTCCGACGGCGGCGATCACGTGCTTGATGGCCGCTTCCGCCGCCGCATCGGACATCTGCTGCGGCAGGAAGCTCTCGATCACCGCGATCTCCTCCTGCTCCTGCTGGGCGAGCTCGGGCCGGTTGCCTTGCTTGTAGAGATCGATCGCCTCGCGGCGCTGCTTGATCAGCCCCTGCATCATGCGTCGGATGTCGGCTTCGGCGATGCCGTCGGGATTGCCTTTGCCGCGGGCGTCGATGTCGCGCTCTTTGAGCGCGGCGAGGATCATGCGCACGGTGGAAAGGCGGCGCTGGTCGCCCGCCTTCAACGACTCCTTGAGCGCGGTGGTGAAGGTGTCGCGCAGCGCCATGGCGGTAGCCTCTGCTCCCAAGATTCGGTGCGAGTCGAAAGCGCGTGGACGTTACTCAAACACGGCGGGAATAGCAATTCCGGCCTCGTCTCCTAAGTAATTGATTTTGTGAACATTAAGGGCTGACTTCGCGCTTGACGGCGCGGCGGTGACCCTCTATCCAATAGCCTTCAGGTCAGATCGAGGGATGTCTCGCGCCGCCGACGCTCGCCTGCGCGGCTGAGGTTTTGCGCGCGGCAACCCGCCCGAGCCAAAGAAAGGCACCTCCCATGGCCGACGGCGCCGCCCCCAAGCCGCCCTCGCCGTCCCCGCCGGGGACGACGGCCGCGTTGGTTCTCGCAGATGGCAGCGTGTTCTGGGGCCGCGGCATCGGTGCCGCCGGCCTGAGAGTGGGCGAGGTCTGCTTCAACACCAGCATGACCGGCTACCAGGAAATCATGACGGATCCATCCTATGCCGGCCAGATCATTACCTTCACGTTCCCGCACATCGGGAATGTCGGAACCAATCCCGAGGACATCGAAACGCTGACGCCGGCCGCGCGTGGCCTCGTGGTGCGCGTCGACATCACCGAGCCCGCGAACTGGCGCGCGAGCGAGCACTTCGATCGATGGCTCAAATCGCACGGCCTCGTCGGCGTGGCCGGGGTCGATACCCGCAAGCTCACCCGCCGAATCCGCGACGGCGGCGCGCCCAACGGCGCGGTGGTGCACGCGCCAGAGGGCAAGATCGATTACGGCGCGGCGCTCGAGGCTGCGCGGGCATGGCCCGGTCTTGAAGGCATGGACCTCGCCAAGGAGGTTTCCTGCCGGCAGATGTACCGCTGGGACGAGACGCGCTGGAACTGGGGCGAGGGATATGGCCGGCTCGAGAACCCCCGCTTCCATGTGGTCGCCGTCGACTACGGCGCCAAGCGCAACATCCTGCGGCTCCTCGCTTCCCATGGCTGCCGCGTCACCGTCGTGCCCGCCACGGCAACGGCTGAGGAAATCCTGGTGCACAAGCCAGACGGCATCTTCCTCGCCAATGGGCCCGGCGACCCCGCTGCGACCGGCACCTATGCCGTGCCCGCGTTGCGCAAGCTCATGGAAACGGAGAAGCCGATCTTCGGCATCTGCCTCGGCCATCAGCTCCTCGCCCTCGCTCTTGGCGGACGCACCCGCAAGATGCAGATCGGCCATCGCGGCGCCAATCATCCCGTCAAGGACATG
>DASZHJ010000026.1:0-2822 GCA_035938015.1 Allostellaceae bacterium | reverse complement strand
CGATGGCGAGCGCCGCCAACGCGCCCTCCTCCAACAACCGCTCGGTGGTCTCGACCATGTCGGGGGCGAGCCGCACGTCCCGCTTGAAGCCGCGGCCGAAGACCTTGCGGGCGATCGCGCTGCGCAGCGCCTGGCGGGTCGCCGTGATCCAAATCCCCCGCCCCGGCAATCGCCGCTTGAGGTCCGCAACGGCGCTTCCGTCAGGCGAGACCACGAAGCGGATCATGTCGGCGACCGGGCGTACCGTGCCGGTTGCCGCGCAGAAGCGCTCGGCGCCGGGCGCGGTCTTGCGCGGCCCGGCATCGAGCTCGTCATGATCCGTGTGCGCAGGATCGGTCTGCACCAGCATCGGTCCCAATGATCCTTCAGGCCTCGACCTCGACCGCGCCGGTCTCGGCCGGCTCGGCGGCGGCCGGCGGCGCCAGGTCCTCTTCCGTGATCCAGCCCATCTTGAGGCGCGCCTGCATGATCAGCGCGTCGGCCTCCTCGCGCGACATGCCTTCGAATATGCCGGCATGCCTGATGGTCTCGCCGTCCTTGCGTTCGCTCCAGCCGGCGAGGTCGTCGGTTGCGCTGTCGGCCAGATCCTCCACGGTCTTGATGCTGTTCTCGCCGAGCTCCACCAGCATCGCGGTGGTGACGCCCGGGATGTCCTTGAGGGCGTCCTCGACCCCGAGCTCCACCCGCTTGGCGTCGAGCTCGGCGTCGAGCATGGCGAGATATTCGGCCGCCCGCGCCTGCAGCTGTTGAGCAGTGTCGAGGTCAAAGCCCTCGATGCCGGCGATCTCCTTCTCGTCCACCAGCGCGAGCTCCTCGACCGAATTGAAGCCTTCGGAGGCCAGCAATTGGCCGACCACCTCGTCGACATTGAGCGCATCGATGAACAGCTTGGTGCGCTTCTCGAACTCGGCCTGGCGGTGCTCGGACTCCTCCTGCTCGGTGACGATGTCGATGTCCCAGCCGGTGAGCTGGGAGGCGAGCCGCACGTTCTGGCCGCGCCGTCCGATGGCGAGCGAGAGCTGCTGATCCGGCACCACGACCTCCATCCGCTGGCGCTCCTCGTCGAGCACCACCTTGGCGACCTCCGCCGGCGCCAGCGCATTGACGACGAAATTGGCCGGGTCGGAGGTCCACGGGATGATGTCGATCTTCTCGCCCTGCAGCTCGTTGACCACCGCCTGCACGCGCGAGCCGCGCATGCCGACGCAGGCGCCGACCGGATCGACCGAAGAGTCCCGCGAGATCACCGCGATCTTGGCGCGCGAGCCCGGATCGCGGGCGACTGCCTTGACCTCGACGATGCCGTCGTAGATCTCCGGCACCTCCTGGGCGAACAGTTTGGACATGAATTGCGGATGCGTGCGCGACAGGAAGATCTGCGGGCCGCGTGGCTCGCGCCGCACGTCATAGATATAGGCGCGGATGCGGTCACCGTTGCGGAACACCTCGCGCGGCAGCAGCTCGTCGCGCCGCACGATCGCCTCGCCACGGCCGAGATCGACCACCACGTTGCCGTACTCGACCCGCTTGACGATGCCGTTGACGATGTCGCCGATGCGGTCCTTGTATTCCTGGTACTGGCGGTCGCGCTCCGCCTCGCGCACCTTCTGCACGATCACCTGCTTGGCGGACTGCGCCGCGATGCGCCCGTATTCCAGCGGCGGCAAGGCCTCGGCGATGAAGTCGCCGACCTGGGCGGCCGGATTGCGCCGCTTGGCGTCGGTCAGCGAAATCTGGGTCGAGTCGTTCTCGACCTGCTCCACCACGAGCAACAGCCGGGAGAGGCGCATCTCGCCGGTCTTCGGATTGATCTCGGCGCGGACCTCGGTCTCGCTGCCGTAGCGCGAGCGCGCCGCTTTCTGGATCGCATCCTCCATGGCGGCGATGACGATCCCGCGGTCGATCGCCTTCTCGCGGGCGACCGCGTCGGCGATCTGCAACAATTCGAGCCGGTTGGCGCTGACGGCCATCGGTCACTCTCCCTCGTGCTGGGCCACGTGCCGCCGCTGTGCGGACGCGGGCTGAAAATTCTTCGATCGGCGCGACGCGGACGCGGTGTTGCCGCCAAGCCTGGCCTCGCTGTTTGGTTCCTGCGCAAGCGGCGCGTGAATGTCTGGCTCGCGTGCCTGGCGCTCTGCCGCCTTTCCGCGCCGGAGCGATTCGGCCACCAGGGCATCGGTGAGCACCAAGCGGGCTTCCGCCATGTCGGCGATCGGCAAGAGGACGTCGCCTGCCTCGCCGTCCGCGGCATCATCACGCCGGATGTGGGCGGCGGCGCCTTGCGCCCCGAGCAGCATGCCGCGAAAGCGCCGGCGCCCTTCGGTCGCGATCGCCATCTCCACCTTGACCGGGTGGCCCGCAAACCGCTCGAAATCCGAGCGCCGCACCAGCGGGCGGTCGATCCCGGGCGACGAAATCTCCAGCCGATACGCGCTCTCGAGCGGGTCGGCGACGTCGAGGACCGGCGACAAGGCGCGCGAGACCGTCTCGCAGTCGTCGATCGTCATGCTGCCGTCGGCGCGTTCGGCCATGATCTGGACCGTGCAGCCGGAAACTCCGGACATCCGCACGCGCACCAGCCGGAAGCCCAGGCTATCCAGCACCGGCTCCGCGATCGCGGCCATGCGCGCCGCGGCGCCCTGCTCGGCGATCAGGCGCGGCTCGGTAGCGTGATGCGGTTTGAGGATCTCGGTCATCCGTTCGTTGGTCCGCCGCTGGTACTATGATCGGCTCGTCTTGAGCGTCTTTAAGTTGCGGTCAGTTGTCGTCGTCGCTCCCGGGCACGCGAGCGGCCCGACCAGGCGGCGCGCGGTAACAAAAAA
>DASZHJ010000025.1:0-1669 GCA_035938015.1 Allostellaceae bacterium | reverse complement strand
CGTCGGCGTCGCGGCCGGACATGCGCCGCCAGCGCGCGACCCGCTCGCCGATCGTGGCGAGCCGATCGAGCACCGCGTCGGCGAGATCGCGGTTGGTCTCGAGATGGGCGCGGCCCTCGTCGGTGATGGAATAGAGCCTCTTGGCCCCTTCCGACTGGGCGGTGACGTAGCCCACCTCTTCGAGATAGGTCAGCGTCGGATAGACGATGCCGGGGCTCGGGCTGTACCAGCCGGAGGTCTTTTCCTCGAGCACCTTGATGATCTCGTAGCCGTGGCGCGGCTGCTCGGCGATCAGCGCGAGCGCGATGAGCTGCAGGTCGCCCTGCGCCAGCATCCGCCCGGCGCGCATCCGGTCGCCGCCCCCCATGCCGTGGCGTCCGCCCCAGGCGGGCCCGCCAAAGAAGCGGCCTCGGCGCATACGGCCGGCGCAACGGCCCTCATGCCCTTCGTGTCTCATTCCGTACATTGTCGACTCCTTGAATTGAAGATATATCGTAAGATAAGTCATATGAGGATGTAGCGCAAGATATATCTTAAACTTTTTCGTGGACTTGTCTCGGCGCCTCTATAGGATTGAGTTCATTGGGATTTTAGGCGAATGGACTGCGTCCGTTGAAGGACATCATCATTATTGGTGGCCCGAACGGCGCCGGAAAGACCACGGCCGCGCAGGAATTGGTCCCGCGGGAACTCGGCATCCGGGAGTTCGTCAACGCCGATGAGATCGCCCGCGGCCTTTCCCCATTCAATGCCGAACATGCGGCCGTGGCCGCTGGCCGACTCATGATCGAAAGGATGCAGACCCTGATAAGAAGCGGTGAGAGCTTCGCCTTCGAGACGACCTGCGCGGGCCGCACCTATATCCCTTGGCTGCGAGACTGTAAGGCGCGTGGTTGGCGCGTGGCGCTTCTTTTTCTGTGGCTGCCCACGCCCGAGACCGCGCTCGAACGCGTCGCGCGGCGGGTGCACGAAGGTGGACATGCTATTCCAAGCGACGTGGTGATCCGGCGCTGGAAGTCCGGGCTGGCCAATATGCGCAATTTGTACCTGCCCCTCTCGGACGGTGCCGCGATCCATGATAACTCGGATGGAACACGTATTCTCGTCGCGGAACGAACGACTGACGCCCCGCTTGTGGTACATGATGCCGCCCGCTGGGCGATGATAGAGAAGGCTCTGCAATGACGGACCTGACCATTCGGCAGATTCTGGATGCGATGGCGCGAGCGCTGGACAAAACCGCGCGTCGCTTCGCCAGCCAGAAACCGGATCAAATGAGCGAAAATCCGCGGCCACATCCGGCCCTGGACGATGCCGGAGACCAGAGATACGAGAGCCGACGCCCCAGCTGAGCACCGCAACGCAGCCGCCCATGTTCGTCGAATTTTTTCACCAGCTCAAATCCGCCGGGGTCCCGGTGACCCTGCGGGAATACCTCACGCTGATGGAGGCGATGGAGCACGACCTCGCCGCGCGGCGGGTCGAGGGCTTCTACTATCTCTCGCGCGCGGCGCTGATCAAGGACGAGCGCAACCTCGACAAGTTCGATCGCGTGTTCGGCAAGGTGTTCAAGGGGCTCGAGCTGACCGAGGAGGCGCTGGCGGCGGAAATCCCGACGGAGTGGCTCAAGAAGCTGGCGGAGAAATACCTCACCGAGGAGGAGAAGAAA
>DASZHJ010000024.1:0-2470 GCA_035938015.1 Allostellaceae bacterium | reverse complement strand
AACCCGAACTGGTTCACCGTGAGCCCGGCCCCCGCCAGCGCCCGGTCATAGGTCTGCGTCAATTGCCGGGCGAGGCGGCGGACCCGCTGGCAGGTGCAGCCGGAAACCTCGTGCAGATCGATCGGATCAGCCATGCGCTTTCAGTCTAGCCTCAGTCGCGTGGGATTGACCATATGTCCAGTTATCTGCATATACAGATAATCCTTGGAACGCGCTTTGGGAAGGCAGGCCGGGATGGGCAAGCCCGTGGGCTCCGACATCAGGGCGATGGCGCCGCCTTCGCCGCCGGGGGCGCCTCGGCAGCCACCCTCGCTCGGTCGCGCAGATCCCGCGCGCGGCGCGGCCCCATCCGCCGCCGCGAGCCGCCGGCGCGCGATGCTGGAGGGCCTGCCCTTCCTGAGAGAAGGGTGACAGTTCATTCCGGGCACATGGGTTACACAATGGGGCTTTTTGCGGGAGAGCAAAAATGCCCTGGAGGGAGTGTAACCCGATGGATGAACGGCTCAAGTTTGTCGCCCGCCTTCTGGACGGAGAGAAGATGGCGGGGCTGTGCCGCGAGTTCGGCATCTCGCGCAAGACCGGCTACAAGATCCTCACGCGCTACAACGAGATCGGCCTTGAAGGCCTCACCGACCGGTCACGCCGACCCTACCGCCAAGCCAACCAGTTGCCCTTCCAGATCGAGACCCAGATCGTACGGCTCAAGCAGGACAAGCCAAGCTGGGGCGCGCCCAAGATCAGGGATAAGCTGATCCGCCTCTATCCGGATGTCCACGCGCCGGCGATCAGCACGGTGCATGCGGTGCTCGACCGCCACGGCCTGGTCAAGCGTCGAAGGGGACGACGCAACAAGGCCACCGGAACCGCGCTCTCCCTTCCGGCTCAGCCCAACGAGCTGTGGTGCGCCGATTACAAGGGCGAGTTCATGCTCGCCGACCTGCGCTACTGCTATCCGCTCACGATCACTGATTTCGCCAGCCGCTACATCTTCGCCTGCGAGGCGCTCTCCACCACCAAGGAAGCCTATGCCTTCCGGGTATTCGAGGCCGCCTTCAAGGAGTTCGGTTTGCCCAAGGCCATTCGCACCGATAATGGCGTGCCTTTCGCAAGTCCCAACTCCCTCTTCAACCTCTCCAAACTCTCAGTCTGGTGGCTGCGGCTCGGCATCGCGATCGAGCGCATCAAGCCTGGCCATCCGCAGCAGAACGGCCGCCACGAGCGCATGCATCTGACCCTGAAACTCGAAACCACCAAGCCGGCCGGCGGCAACTTCCTGCAGCAGCAGGCCAAGTTCGATGACTTCATCGAATGCTTCAACAACGAACGGCCGCATCAAGCGCTCAACATGCGCTACCCGGCAGAGCTCTACGTCTCCTCGACCCGACCTTACCGAGGCTTGCCAGAGCTCGATTACCCATTCCACGACAAAGCCGTCACCGTCACCTCGTGCGGGCGAATCTGCTTCAATCGACGGAAAATCAATCTCAGCACCGTCTTCGCCGGCCAGAGTGTCGGCATCAAGCAGGTGTCCGACGACATCTGGCTCGTCAGCTTCATGGATTACGATCTCGGGTACTTCGACCACGAGACGTGTCGGCTCGAGCCGATCGAGAACCCCTTCGGGCCAAAAGTGCTAGCCCCGAGCTCCAATGGAAACTGGACGCCAGCGAAGCCGCTCGCGGAGCGCGCCCCCATAGCGCCGTAGCGAGCGAGCGGCTTCGCGCTTGCTCAGCGATGACAGGAAACGACCGAAAGTGTTACCTATGTCTCCGGTATAAACCGTAACCCATGTGTCCGGAACGGACCGCCCGATCCTGCCGACCATGCTCGGACTCGGCCTCCCGACGATCGTCGTGCTGGTGGTGCAGACCTTCGTGGGCGTGGCCGAGACCTATTTCGTCAGCTTCCTCGGGACCGATGCGCTGGCGGGCGTCGCGCTGGTGTTTCCCGTCCTGATGCTCATGCAGATGATGTCGAACGGCGGCATCGGCGGGGGCGTCGCCTCGGCGGTGGCGCGGGCGCTGGGCGCCGGACGGCAGCAGGATGCCGACGCGCTCGTGCTGCATGCGCTGCTGCTCGCCGTCGCGTTCGGCCTTCTGTTCGCGGCGGCCGAGCTTCTCGGCGGCCGCGCACTGTTTCGGCTGCTGGGCGGGGAGGGGGCGGCGCTCGCGGCCTCGCTCGCCTATGCCGATACGGTGTTCGCCGGCGCCGTCTTGGTCTGGATCGTGAGCCTCATGGCGGCGGCGCTGCGCGGCGGCGGCAATACGGTCGTGCCGGCCATCGTCACCTTCGGCGGGGTCTTCGTGCTTCTGCCGCTGTCGCCCGCGCTGATCTTCGGGCTTGCCGGGCTGCCGCGGCTCGGCGTCGCGGGTGCCGGCGTGGCGGTGCTCGTCTATTACCTTGCCGGCGCGGTGGCGCTCATCCTCTTCCTGCGCACGCCCAGAAGCCCGGTGCGGCTCATATTCGACCT
>DASZHJ010000023.1:0-16257 GCA_035938015.1 Allostellaceae bacterium | reverse complement strand
GTCTACCCGCTCTCCACACCCGGTGCCGAGATGGTCGTCGGACCGAAGGATCAGGGGCCGTCATTCTGGCTCGCCGTCTTCAACGGAGACCCCGCTGGCCCAGGGCCTGGCACCCCGCAATCGCGCGATGCTGGCGGCACTTCATTCCGCCTCAACGATGGCGCCTTCGCTATCGCGGAGTTTGCCTACCGATTGGACGGGAGCGACCGGCCCGATGGCCTGAAGCTTGGAGGCTGGTATCACTCCGGCCGCTTCGCGGACCAGCGCTTCGACAGTTTGGGCCGATCGCTGGCGGATCCCACGAGCTCGCACATCGCCGCTCGGCACCGCGGCGACTATGGCCTTTACGCGATCGTGGATTGCATGATCTGGCCGAAGCGCTGCGACCAGGAACCCAACGATAACAAACAAGGGCTCGAAGCCTTTCTGCGCCTCGGCGCGAGCCCGTCGGATCGAAATCTCGTGGACTATTACGCCGACGGTGGCTTGACCTACGCCTTCGACGACAAGGGCATGGACGCGGTCGGGCTAGGGATCGCGTACGCTCGAATCAGCGATGCCGCGACCGGACTCGATCGCGATGCACGTTTCTTCAGCGGCGCGGTCCGACCGATCCGCGACCACGAGCTCGCCGTCGAGCTGACTTACCATGCGCAGCCGAAGGCATGGCCACCGTGGCTGCTGGTACAGCCCGATCTGCAATTCATCTTGCACCCCGGGGGCCATGTCCCGGATCCCACCGATCCGACCGGTCGGCGTGCCATCCGCAATGCCGTCGTTATCGGCATGAGGACCGGCGTCTCGTTCTGATCGTCTCAGCGACTCGCGGCTCTCGCCAGCATGGCGCAGAAGGCGTCGAACACTTTGCGCATCTGCGGCCGCTTATAGGGGAACAGGTCGGGCGGATCCATGTCGTGCACGATCATGGCGACGTCCGCCTCGAAGATGAGCAATTCGCCCTCGGGCGTCTCGCCGCAGTCGATGCCGAAATACTCGAGGCCCACACGCTCGGCGAGGGCCTCGAAGGCGCGCGCGTGACGCCGGGCGAAATCCCGGTCGAATTCCGCCATGAAGCGCGCCTCCTCGGCGCGCTTGGCCGCGCTCTCGCGCATGCCGGCATTGAGGTAATGGATCATCCAGTGCTCGGAGACGCCCATATGGCAGGCGAAGGGGCGCCTCTCGATCAAGGCGACACGGTATTTCCGGAACATGCCGTCGGGGCCGCGGTAGTCGATGAAGCGTGCGACATAGAACTCGGGCTCGGGCTGCGCCTGCAGATAGGCCACGACGCCCGCCGGTGACTCTAGTTTGGTTAGCCCTTGGCCCGCGTGCGAGCCGATCGGCCGGGCGATAAACGGGAATCCGGTCTCGCCGAGCGCGCGGTCGATCGATGCGCCACCGCTTGCAAGCTCGGCGAGACTCTGCCGGTCGAGACGCAGCGTCCGCGGAATCGCGATGCCCGGTGCCGCGCGCAACAGCTCCCATGTGCCTTCGCGCGACAGCTGAGCGATCCGCTCGGGCGCATTGAGTACTGGTCGCGGCCAGCTGCGGACGACCGGCTCCAGCGCGCGCAGGAGGGTCTGGTTCTCATCGGATTCGCCCACGGCCACGAAGGCCAGATCGTGCTCCGGTATCCGCTCCGGCAGCGGAGCGCCCGGAACGACATAGAGCATGTCGAGGCGAATATTGGAGCCCTCCAACAGGAACTCCAAGGGCGTATTGGCCATGAAATCGCCGGGCGCCATGAAGGCCAGCAGTCGAACCCCTTCCTGGCCCGGCATAGCCGAGGGTCGGCGATAGATGCGCTGATGCTCAAGGGCGCGGCGCTGGAGGTCGAGCGCGTCGCCCCGATTGCCGTAGAGGTGCTCGATGGTAGCGAGGTCCATCAGCACGGCGGCGTTCTCCGGCTCTGTGATCATCCGGCGGATCAAATCGGAACTTATCGGTCCCAAGTCGCCGCCGTCGAAGGCGCGTTTGGCGAGACTGGCGAGTCCGATGGGCTCCGGCAGGTCGCTCACCGGCGCCGCGACCGCGCCAACGGATGTCATAGCAGGGCTCCCAGCCAGGCTGCCTTGTCGAGCACCGCCATGGCGCGCGCAATGACGGCGGCCGTCCCAGGCCGCGCGCTCGCGGCCTCGACGACCAGCCGAGCGCTGGCGCAAAGCCTGAGCGCGCTCACGGGCACGCCGTCACGATGGCCGCACGACACCGGCTGTCCGACCCGGCCGCGTAGCGCGGCGATGGCGGGCGATCCGCCGAGGTCGCTCTTGTCCTGTGCCAAGGCCGAATAAACCTGCGCGGTCTCCTCGCGCTGGAGCAGGCGCGGACCCGCGCTGCGGAGCAGGAACGGAAAGATGGTGGGGATCTCGTCCCAGCTACCGGCGTCCACGAGCGGGCGCCGGTCGAGAACGGGGGTGGACAGGGCCTCGAAAGCCGGGTCCGTAGCGAGTCGCGCTCGGATTGCTTGGGCGAAGTCGGACAAGAACGCCGCGACCTCGTGGTCGGGAATGCTGCGGAAGGCGCGAAGCTCGTCGAGCGCCGCTTCCCAGCGCAGCAGAAGACCGTAATTGGCCGTGCTCGGCAGCGATCGTGCGGCGGTCCAGCCGGTGGGCCATTCGGCGCGCGCGGAATAGGCCCCGAGCGCCGGAGGCAGCGCCTGTCGTTTGAGCCGCCGAGCGAGCGTGCGCGGCACCAGGAGCGCGCCGGAGAAGGTAGGCCCGGTCAGGAATTTCGACCCGGTCAGCGCCACCATGAACCCATGCTCGAGATAGGCACGCAGGCTTGCGCGGCTCAGGCGGAATTGGCAGGCATCGACCAGCACGTCCACCGTCTCAGGAAAGCGACGGCGGATCGCCAACGCACACTTCGGGCTCGGCGCGATCATGCCGGTCTTGGAGACATCGACCAGCGTCAGCAGCACCTGCCGACCGGTTTCCGCGGCATCGATGACCCGAGCCTCCACTTCCGCGTCGACCAAGGGCGCCGGACGCGGTACGCCATCGGCGCCCCGGCTTGAGACAGCGGCAACCTCGATAGCGGCAGTCCCGTTGACCCGCTCGCCGTCGGTCACGCGATCGCCGAGCGCCGCGCGCGTGCTGAAGTGGCGGCCAGAAAGCGCGGCCAGCACGCCGCTACCGGTCTCCGCCGACTCCACCATGACGGCGAACAGAGGGCTCGACGCGCCGCCCGCGGCCAATTGCGCTGCCAGCAGGTGCAGATCGGTGCCCGAAGCCGCGAACACGATCTCCAGATCCGGCAAGTCCGCAACGCCGCAGAGGTCGGCGAGCTCGGCACGCATCCGGTCGAGCTCGCGGGCGTAGGTGAGGCCAGCGCTCTCGTGGCCCGAGGCCTCGGCAAGCCGGTCGCGCAGGCGCTCGGCTGCGGCAAATCCGGTGGCGGAGATGGTGGAGGCGGTTGAGGAGCCGAAGGCGGCAAGGCTGGTATCGGGGAATGGAGAGCAGCCGTACTTGTTCTGCCCATGCTCGGGGTCGAGGACGATTCGGGCGTCCCCTCCGGCAATCAGGAGCTCAGTAGTCGAGGCGAGTGCCAGGTCGCGCGGCTGCGGCAGCATCGCCCGCCTTGGCGACCGATCGGCCATCGCGATCATGCGGCGGGAACTCTGGCTTCTCGGCTCTTGGGAGCCATTATGGGGCCTCGACGGGAACCGGGGCGGTCGCCACGAGGCCGATCCTAGGCGGCAGGGATTTAGGAGAAATTAATCACGCCGAAGCCGATTCCGCACGCCACACGCCGAGCGGGTCAACGAGCCCGAAAGCTCAATCGGAACGGGCGCGGCGTCTACCTTGGCTCAGGCAGAGCGGAGGTCCTGGTTTTTGATCGGCAGGCTGCGAATGCGCTTGCCCGTGGCGGCGAAGATCGCGTTGCAGACGGCGGGTGCGATGGGCGCGGTACCGGGCTCGCCGATGCCGCCCCATTTCTTGCCGCCGGTCAGCGCCAGGTGGACCTCGATCTTGGGCGCATCCGCCATGCGCACCATCTGGTAGCTGTCGAAGTTCGCTTGCTCGACGCGGCCCTCCTTGATCGAAATCTCGCCATAGAGTGCGGCGGTGAGGCCGTAGATCACGCCTCCCTCCATTTGCATCTCCACTGTGCGCGGGTTGACTACGTGGCCGCTGTCGACCGCCACCACCACGCGCTCCACCTTGACCTCGCCCTTGGGACTCACCGCGACTTCGGCGATTTCACCCACGATGGTGTCGTAGGATTCGTGGATCGCGATACCGCGGCCTCTGCCGGCGGCGAGCGGTTTGCCCCAATCGCCCTTCGCCGCGAGCGTGTCGAGAACGTGGAGGAAGTCCGGTCGATCGACCAGCAGCGCGCGGCGGAACTTGTAGGGGTCCTGTCCCGCGGCGTAGGCGAGCTCGTCGATATAGCTTTCCATCGCGAAGGCGTTCTGCGAACTGCCGACCGAGCGCCAGAACATCACGGGGACGTCGGTGTTCTTGAGCACGCAGTCGACCTTCTGGTTCGCGATCTTGTAGGGATTGTTCGCGAGGCCTTCGACCGCCATCGGCTCGACGCCGCTGTCGACTTTGCTCATGCCGAGCGAGCGCAGGATCGAGCCGACCGCCGTACGGATCTCCCACGCGACCGGCATGCCGTCGCCACCGAGCGCGGTCTTGAAGCGGATCGCCGCCTGCGGTCGGTAGCGGTCGTGCCGCATGTCCTCCTCGCGGGTCCAGATCAGCTTGACCGGCTTGCCCACGGCCTTGCTGACGGTGACTGCGTGCACCATCTCGTCGTTCCACGAGCGGCGTCCGAAGCCGCCACCTGAAAACGCATTGTGCACGTAGACCTGCTCAGGCTTCATGCCCGCGACGGTCGCGGCACGCTTGAGCGCGGCCTCGGCGTTCTGCGTACCCAGCCAAACGTCGACACGGTCGGCCTGGACGTGCGCGGTAGCGTTTAGGGGCTCCATCGTGGCGTGCGCGACATACGGCACCTCGTAGAGAGACTCGACGAGCTTTGCGGACTGCGTCATCGCCCCACTCGCATCGCCATCGTTGCGCGCCACGGCCGCTTGGCCGTCGAGCGCGTCGCGGTAAGCCTGACGGAACCGCGCACTGTCGGTACTCGCGTTCGGGCCCAAATCCCACTCGATGGGGAGCGCCGCCAGTGCCTCCCTGGCGCGCCAGAAGCGGTCGGCCACCACGGCGACGCCGTCCTTGACGGGGACTACCGAATGAATGCCGCGCCGGTCCTGGATTTTCGCGGCGTCGTAGCTCTTGATCGTGCCGCCGAACACGGGACACACCGCGACGGCCGCGTAGAGCATGTCGGGAAGCCGGGTGTCGATGCCGTACTTCGCGGAGCCGTTGATCTTGAGCGGCGTGTCCAGTCGTGCCGTCGGCTTGCCGATCAGCTGATATTGATCGGGCGTCTTGATGGCGGGTTCCTGGTCCAAGGTGATCTTCGCGGCATCGGCCGCAAGCGCGCCATAGCCCAGCGACCGGCCGCTGCTTTCGTGGATCACCTTGCCTTGGCGCGCCACGCACTCGGCAGCGGGCACGCCCCATTGCCGCGCTGCCGCCTCCACAAGACGCACGCGGGCGCTCGCCCCGGCTTGCTGGAGATACTCGCGAGATTCCCGCACCGCACGGCTGCCGCCAGTCGACATGCTGCGGTAGACGTCGTTCTCGCGCACGGTGCGGTTCGCGGAGGCATATTCCGCCCGCACTTTCGACCAGTCGCAGTCGAGTTCCTCCGCGACGATCATCGGAAGCGCCGTAAAGCTGCCTTGGCCGACCTCCGAGCGCGCGAAGCGGATCACCACGCTGTCATCGGGCTCGATCAGGATCCAGGCATTGATCTCGCCAGAGCGCGCCGCGCCCTCCTTGCTCCAGGGCTCGGCCGCGAGCGGCAGCGCCTTGGCAAGGCCGGGGATCGCCACCCCGATGGCGAGTCCGCCCGCGGCCGAAAGCCCTGCCACGATGAATTGCCGGCGAGAGAGCGTACGCGCGAGGCCACGGGTGATCGTTGTGGAACCGTCCATGATCGTCTCCCTGCTCAACCGGCCTTGATTTCTGCCGCGCGATGCACCGCGCGCCGGATCCGCTCATAGGTGCCGCAACGGCAGATGTTCGTGACGGCATCGTTGATCTCGGCGTCGCTCGGCTTGGGATTGGTCTCGAGAAGCGCGGCCACGGCCATGATCTGGCCGGACTGGCAATAGCCGCATTGCGGCACGTCGTGCTCGAGCCAGGCGCGCTGCACCGGATGGGACGAATCCGCGGACAAGCCCTCGATGGTGGTGATCGCGACGCCGTCGATGGTGCCGATCGGCACCGAGCACGACCGCATGGCCTCGCCATTGACGTGCACGGTGCAAGCGCCGCACTGGGCGATGCCGCAACCGTATTTTGTCCCAGTAAGACCGATTTCGTCCCGCAACACCCAAAGCAGCGGTGTCTCGTCCTCGACGTCGAGCTGGTGCAGCTTGCCGTTGACCGTGATCGATACCATCGGATCGGCTCCGTTGCGGGCGCCCCTGGCTTCTCTTACGGCAAGTGCGCCGGCGCCCGCCTGCGAACCCGCCCGCCCGAACGGTTCCCTTTGCCAGGGCCTGTCCGGCAACAGAAATGGTATTGCGCAATGCCTGGGGAGGTGAGGGGTCAAACGCGCGCGTCCGGTCACAAGGCGGTGAGCAAAGGAACCGGCCTGGCAGCAACGCTCGGTCGCGGAATGCGCGCATTGCGCGCGTAAAAGTGGCGGTGGGCGCGCGCCCATCGGAATGCGCAAGCGCCGTCGTTGCGGCCCGGCGGCTCTTCAGCCAGACTCGCACCCAAGCGGGCCGCGCGAGCTCCGAACGGGGAGGGATAGATGGGGACGATCAAGGCATTTCTTTGGGCCGCAGTCGCCGTGCTGGCGATTGGGCAGGCGCCGCCCGTGGCCGCCGACACCGTGAAGATCGGGGTCATCCTGCCTTATACGGGCCCGTTCGCGAGCCTCGCCTCGATCATGGACGACGCCATCAAGCTCTGGGTGAAGCAGAACGGCGAGAGCGTCGGCTCGACCCAGATCGAGATCATTCGCCGCGACAGCACCGGGCCCAATCCCGACGTCGCCAAGCGATTGGCGCAAGAGCTGATCACGCGAGACGGCGTCAAGATCCTGACCGGCTTCGTCTTCACGCCGAACGCACTCGCGGTTGCGCCGCTCGCGACGGAGGCCAAGGTTCCGACCGTGATCATGAACGCGGCCACTGCGGTCATCACCACCAAGTCACCCTATTTCGCGCGGGTGTCGCTGACGATTCCGCAGACGACCGAGATCTTCGGGCGCTGGGCGGCCACCAAGGGCGGCATGAAGCGCGCCTTTACCTCCGTCTCGGACTACGGCCCCGGCTTCGACGCCGAGGAGTCTTTCACTCGCGGCTTCACCGAGGCGGGCGGAACCATCGTCGGCAGCGTGCGAGTGCCACTGGCCAACCCCGATGTTGTGCCGTTCCTGCAACGCGTGCTCGACCAGAAGCCGGACGCGCTCTACGCCTTCATACCCGGCGGCACGCAGCCGCCTGCCTTCGTCAAGGCCTTCAACGAGGTCGGGCTTGCCAAGGCCGGCATCAAGCTGATGCCCAGCGAGGAGGCGACCGAGGAGGCGACGCTGCAGGATCTGGGTGATCTCGCCGTTGGATTGGTCACGGCGATGCACTACACGGCCTCGCATCCCTCCCCGACCAACAAGGCGTTCGTCGAGGCCTGGCACGCCGCTTACGGCAAGGACAAGGACCCCGACTTCTTCGCCGTTTCCGCCTGGGACGGCATGGCGCTCATCTACGACATCGTGAAAAAGCTCGACGGCAAGATCGACGGCGACAAGGCGATGGAGATCGTCAAAGGCTGGAAGCGTGAGAGCCCGCGCGGGCCCATCAGCATCGATCCCGAGACCCGCGACATCGTGCAGAACGTCTACATCTGCCGCGTCGAGAAGGTGAACGGGCGGCTCGCCAACGTCGAGTTCGAAACCTACGAGGCCGTCAAGGATCCCTGGAAGCAGCGGAACAAGTAAGCGCGCGGCTTTTCTCAGCCGCTCAGGGCATCAGATTCCGATCCGCTTCATCATGGCTTCGGGATAGCGGTCCCCCGCGGCGGCGTCGCGCGGGAAGGCGCGATCGAGTGCCGTCAGCGTCTCACGCGCGGGCGTGAGGCTCGCGGCGGCCGCATTCTCCTCGAGCCACCGGCGCTGCTTCGTGCCCGGGAGGGGCACGATGAAATCGCGTTTGCTCAGTACCCAGGCGAGCGCGAGCTGGGCTGGCGTGCAATGCTCCGCCGCCGCAAGCTCCTTGAGGATCGCGAGCAGGCTCAGGTTGTGGGTCATGTTCTTGCCCTGGAAGCGCGGCATGGCGCGGCGCCGGTCGTCGGGCCCGAGCGTCTCGACATCGGTGACGGTCGCGGTAAGAAAGCCGCGCCCCAACGGACTGTAGGCGACGTACCCGATACCCAATTCCTTGCAGATATCGAGCAGCTCGGCCTCGGCATCCCGGGTCCAGAGCGAATATTCCGTCTGGAGCGCCGTCATCGGATGGGTCGCGTGGGCGCGCCGCAGCGTCGCGGGTGCTGCCTCGGAGATCCCGAGGTGACGCACCTTGCCTTGCCGGACCAGCCGCGCGAGCGCACCCACGGTGTCCTCGATCGGCACCGTCGAATCCACGCGGTGGATGTAATAGAGGTCGATTGCCTCGACGCCGAGGCGCCTCAGGCTCGCCTCACAGGACTGCGCGACATGCTCCGGACGACCGTTCGCGCCAGGGCTCCCGTCCGGGAGGCGGATATTGCCGAACTTGGTGGCCAACACGACTTTGTCCCGCCGCCCCTTCAGGGCCCGACCGACCAGAACCTCGTTCGAGCCGTTGCTGCCATAGGCATCGGAGGTGTCGATGAGATCGACACCGAGCTCGATCGCGCGATGGATGGTGGCGATGGCCTCGAGCTCGCTGGGTTCGCCGTAGATCGGCGTCATGCTCATGCAGCCAAGACCCACGGCACCCACCTCGAGCTGGCCCAAGCGGCGACGTTTCATGTCATGTCTCCCAGTCAATTCGGTAGGCCCGAGTCTAGGACATTGCCGCTGCGCACCAAAAGCCCTTCTGGACCGATGCGGTCAGGCACTATGCTCGCCCGCACGTTGGCCGGAGGAGCGTCATGGATGCGATCGAAGCGCTGATGGGTCGGGTATCGCCGGCTCAGCTGGTGGAGCCCGGGCCTGATCCGGCGCAGCTGCAGACCCTCCTCGCGGCGGCGGCCCGCGCGCCAGACCATGGCCGCATGCAGCCCTGGCGCTTCCTGCTCATCGAGGGCGAGGCTCGAATGAGGCTCGGCGAGGTGATGGCGCAATCCCTTAGGCGCCGCGAGCCCGATGCGCCCGCGGGCAAGCTGGAGGCCGAGCGCAAGAAGCCGCTGCGCGCGCCGCTCGTCGTGGTGGCCGCGGCGGCGGTGAAGGAGAACCCCAAGGTACCCGATGTCGAGCAGATCGTGGCGGTGGGAGCCGCCGCCCAGAACATGCTGGTTGCGGCCCATGCCTTGGGGCTCGGCGGGTTCTGGCGCACCGGCACCACCGCGTACGATCCCGAAGTGAAGCGCGCGCTCGGGCTTGCCGAGCACGACACGATCGTCGGTTTCATCTATCTCGGCAGCGTGGGTCTCGCCGGGACGGCCATGCCCACCGACACTGCGGCGGTGACCCGGCGCTGGTGACGTCGTTCACGCCGCCGTGGCGGGCTTGGACGCCGGCACCCGCGTCGTCGATACCGTCAGCAGCGAAACCAGCGTGATCCCGACCACCGCGATGAAGATCGCTCGCGGCTCGCCCCGGTCCATGAGCCAGCCAAAGCAAAGCGGCCCCACCACGCCTCCAACATTGAAGCCCGTGGTGACGAAGCCGAACACCTTGCCGAAAGATCCGGCCGGCGTCACAGCGCGCACGATCATGTCGCGGGAGGGTTGGATGATGCCGCTGAGCAGGCCGGCTATTCCCATCAGCGCGATCAACGGCGCCGATGCGAGCGGCATGGTGCCGATCACAAGGATCACGCTGGCGCTGAGCGCGAAGCCGAGGGCGGCAACTCTCGTGTGATGCCGAGTGCGGTCGGCGATGACGCCGCCCAGCAGCACGCCCAGCGCGCTCATGAAGAGGAAACCCGAGAGCGCGGAGTTGGCGACCCAGAGCGGAGTATCGTAGAGCGCGACCAGCGCCACGATGGAGAAGTTGGAAATTCCGCCGCCCGCGAGCGCGAGCAGCGTGAAGAAAGCCAGATTGCGCAGGATCGCCGGCGTCATCAGCAACCGCCAGCCGTCGCTGTCCCTGAGATGCTGGCGATGCACGGGCACCGCCACAGGGGCCACCACGAGCGCACGGCGCTGGGTAAACAGCACCGCGGCGACCGCCACGCCGATCGCGGCGGAAACCAGGAGCGCGCCGTGCCAACCCCAGAAGCGCGCGGACAAGAGCACCAGCGGGGGCGACGCCGCGCTCCCCAGCAGACCGCTGAACGTATGGATGGAGAACGCCTGACCGATCCGCTGTTGCGCGACCGAATGGGAGAGGATCGTGTAGTCCGACGGGTGAAACACCGTGTTGGCAAGCCCGGCGACACCGAAGCACGCCACCAGCGCCCAATAGGACGGGATAAGCGCCGCCACCGCGAGTGCGGCCGGCCCGAGCAGCAATCCGGCGATCAGCAGACGGCCGGCACCGAAACGGTCGACCAGAAAGCCGGTCGGCGTCTGAAACGCAGCCGAGACGACATTAAAGCTGGCCAGCACCACGGCGAGCTCCTGGTAGCTGAGACCGTAGTCGTTGCGGATGAAGGCGAACAGCGGCGGCAGCAGCAGGACGTAGATGTGGCTTACGAAGTGTGCCGCGCTCACCAGTCCGATCACCCGAGCATCGCTCGCCCGGGGTCTGTCCTCCGCAATTTCCGTCACCGTCACCATCGCGCAATCCAACCGCAGGGAATCCCGGATAACTCGTCATTCACTCTTGCAGAATTCCAGATGCGGCGGCAAGGCATGCTGCTTGTAATCCAGCAATGCGAAGTCGGCATGAGCGGTAGCGGGTGTGCTGCAGCGCGAAGCGATAGTGAGTGACTGTAAAATGCGGTGGAATTATTGACTTCATCACCCCGTTTCTCAATCATCGGACAGGGCGGATAATCGGCTTAATTTTAGTCGGTTCCCAACGTCGCTTAATGGGGGATTAATGGGTCGAGGCGATATTTGCGGGCAAAGCGACGTCTCGGCGTCCAGCCCTGGATCGCATCAGATCGATCCAGCGGGCGCTCTATCGAGGAGGGTGCGGTGATCGGCATGGGGAAATTCGGCTTTGGTGCGCGCACGCTGTCGGCCGCGGTGCTGCTGCTGGCTGCCACCGCGGCTCTGGACACCGCACGAAGCGCCGGCTGCGTGCCCGGGAATACCAAAGATCCCTGGTACCAGGGGTGCACCAACGAGGCCAACTGGAATTACAGCATCGCGCAGATCAAGGCTCAGGCCGCGTGGAACCGCGGCTACAGCGGTCAAGGCGCCGTCACCGCCGTGTTCGATTCCGGTATCGACACCGGCGACAACCAGTTCGTCGGCCGCATCGCCGGCCCGGGCTTCGATGCCACGAAAGGCACGGTCGGCGTTACCACCGACGACATGTGGCACGGCACCTTCGTCTCCGGCATCATCGCGGCCAACCGCGACGGCATCGGCATGGTGGGTGTCGCCTATGGCACGCAACTCCTGCCGATTCGAATCGTCAATCCCGACGGCAGCATCACGCTCTCCGACAGTCAGCTCGCCACCGGCATCAACTACGCCACCAGCGCAATCCAGCACATCTACGGGTCGAGCGGTCCCAAAGCTTTCGTATTCAACAACAGCTGGAACTCCTCGACCCCCATCAGCCAGCTTCCGGCCTCGTTCCTCGCATCCTATATGCCGCAGACACTGAGCGCTTATCGTGCTGCGGTGAACGCCGGAGCGATCATCGTGTTCGCCGCCGGCAACGACGGCGCGAGCCAGCCCGGTTTCTACGCGGCCTTGCCGGCCGATTTTTCGTATCTGCAAGCAGGCTGGGTTGCTGCGGTCGCGACCGACTCCACGGGCAAGATCGCCAGCTATAGCGATCGCTGCGGCGCTGCGGCGGCGTGGTGCATGGCCGCTCCCGGCACCAACATCATCTCGGTCTATAACCGTGGCTATGGCATGGCGAGCGGCACGTCCTTCGCGGCTCCGCAAGTCTCCGCGGCCGCGGACGTCCTGATCCAGGAATATCCCTACCTCACGAACGCGCAGATCCTGCAGATCCTGTTCCAGAGCGCGACCAAGACCGGGATCTACTCGAACAAATCGATCTATGGCCAAGGTCTGCTCAATCTCGACGCGGCGACCCAACCGATCGGCAGCCTGTCGGTGCCCAAGGGTACCAGCGTCAGCGGCCCATCGGGCTCGATCACGAATTCCGGTATGATCATGGGCTCGGCGTTCGGAGGGCGCTTCTCGAAGGCGCTCGCGAACCAGCCGATGCTCGTGCTCGACAGCTTCAATCGCGGCTATACCGTCAGCATGTCGAACATCGTGCATAGCGGTAGCGACACCTTCTTCGACGCGGTCCGCACGCTCGATTCCTTCGGCGGCCGAGATCTCGATGTCGTGCAAGATGGCTCGACGACGGTCAGCTATGCCTTTGCGGTCCAGCAGCAGTCCGGTGGCGCCGATGGCCGTGTCATCCCGGGCAAGTTCTACCTTACGAGCCAGGTCGACGGCACACATAGCCTCAACCTCGGCTACAACATGAGCCCGACGCTCGCCTTCGGCATCTATGGGCAGGGCTCGGTCGGTCATGCGGACCTGCTGATGACCGACGCGCTTGCGATCCCCTATCTCGACTTTTCCGACAAGGCCTACAGCCTCGCCTATTCCAGCGAGATCGCGGGGCTCGGCACCCTCAGGATGGGTGGCTTCGCCGGCCAAGCGAAGTCGTCGCCCTACGAGGATCCCAGCTACTTTGATCCGACCCGCGATCCCAACATGAGCGGCGTCTATGGCACCGTAGCGGAACTCGATGTGCCCGTCGGCGACCGCGTCAAGCTCGGCTTCGATGGCGGCGTCGTGGTCGAGCAGGGCACGCTCCTCGGCAGCATGTCGGACGGCGTCCTGGCCTTCGGCACAAATACACCCACTTACTTCGCGGGCCTCACCGGCACGGCCAAGCTCGGCGCCACCTACTCGGTTTTCGGCAGCGTACAGCTCGGCATCACCACGCCTTCCGGCAATGCCAGCACGCTGATCCAGAATGCGACTTCGATCGCAACGCAGAGCTTCAGCCTTGGCGTGGCGAAGGATCAGGTGTTTGGCAAGCAGGATCAGGCCGGCTTCGTGTTCAGCCAACCGCTCCGTGCGGTGAGCGGCAGCGCCGATCTCTCACTGCCGGTCGCCCGCGATTACTTCGGCAACATCAGCTACACCTCCACCAGCACATCGCTGGCCGCGGACGGCCGCGAGCTCGATTTCCAGGGCTTCTACAAGACGCCCGTGGCCGAGGGAGCCTCGCTCAACCTGGGCGCGATGCTCCGCTTGCAGCCCGATAACGTGCGCTCGGCTCCGCCGGCGGGCGTCGCCATGGCGCAGTTCCGCATGAAGTTCTAACTTCCGGCCACAGCCGAGTCCTCAGGAACGCCCCTCCCGATAGGCTCGGGAGGGGGCGACGCTTCCAACGGCGACCGACGAACGCTGCTCAGGGAATAGGCAACGTCGAGTTTCCGAGTGCGTTGACAGCGTTCCCGCTTTGCCAAACACTCCCTCCCGCGCTCGATGCGCCAATCGCGCCGGCAAAGTCCGGCCTTCCGACGGGAGGAGCCATGACCACGTCACGCAGGACGGTCCTCAAGTATTCCGCGGGCGTCGCGGCGCTGGGTCTGTTGGGCAGGCCCGCCTATGCCGAGCCCACCAATCCGATCCGTATCGGCGTGCTCTACGATCTCTCCGGTCCCTTCGCGGCGGCGGGATCGATGGCCTGCATGGTCGGAGCGCAGATCGCGATCGATCTCACCAACGAGCGCGGCGGCGTCATGGGCAAGTACAAAGTCGAGCCCGTGAAGGTCGATTCTCAGAGCAAGGCCGACGTTGCCATCAACGAGGCCGAGCGCCTGATCAGCCAAGAGAAGCTCGACATCATCCTGGGCGTCTATTCGAGCGCCCATGCGGTGCCGCTCGCCGAGAAGCTCGACCAGCAGAAGAAGATTCTCTGGATCACCACTGCGATCTCCACCGCCGTGGTCAAGGACAAGAACCGGCAATACATCTTCCGCACGAACGTGCATTCGGACCAGTACGGCGCGGCGAGCGCCGGTTTCGTCGCCGAGAACGCGAAGGCGAAGCTCGGGATGGAACCCAAGGACGTGAAGGTCGCGATCATCCATGAGGACGGACCCTATGGCGTCGGCTGTGGCGACGCCGGCGCCGAGACCGCCAAGAAATTGGGCATGGAGGTGGTGCTCAAGGAAGCCTATTCCGCGAGCGCGCCCGACCTCTCGTCCCTGGTGACCAAGCTCCGGCGAGCGAAGGCCGATGCGATCCTGCACACGGGCTACAACCCCGACATCACGCTCTTCCTACGGCAGGCGCGCGAGGCGGGGTTGCGCTTCAAGATCCTAATCGGGCACGGCGCCGGCTACAGCCAGCTCGACAAGCTGCGCGACGCCTTCAAATCCGACATCGACTATTTCTGCAATGTCGACCCCGCGGCGGGGCAGCTCCTCAATCCCAGCGCTTTGGGGCCGGGGGTCGCGGACCTCGTCAAGATCATGGTCGAGCGCTTCGTGGCGACGACCAACATCAAGGATGTGCCGCCGCATTGCTCCATGGGCTTCGGTGGAACCTGGACGCTGCTGCAGAGCGTGATGCCGATCGCGATCGAGAAATACGGCGGCGTCGACGCCGAGGCGATCCGCAAGGCGGCGCTCGAGGTCGACATACCCGCAGGCGGCACCGTCCAGGGCTTCGGCGTCAAGTTCGCGGCGCCGGGCAGCCTGCTCGCCGGCCAGAACGAGCGCTCGGTGATGGGGTTGATGCAATACTTCCCCACGGCGCCCGAGGAGCGGATCGTCGGGCCCGCGAACTTCAAGACCGCGGATCCCGTGCTGCCGCTGCCGAGCTCGTCACCCTACGCGATGACTTGATGTGCTGGCGGTTTCGGGACTGACCAAGCGCTTTGACGGATTTCTGGCGGTCAGCCAGGTCTCCTTCGAGGTTGGCGAGGGCGAGATTCTCGGCCTCATCGGTCCCAACGGCTCCGGCAAGAGCACGATCTTCAATCTGATCTCCGGCTCGCTGCGGCCGAGCGCCGGCTCGATCCGCTTCGGGGATCACGAGATCGCGGGCGAGCCCGCGCACGCGGTCTGCCGCATGGGCATCGCGCGAACTTTCCAGATCCCGCGCCCGTTTCGCAAGCTCTCGATCCTCGAGAACGTGATGCTCGCGGCTTACTACAGCCAAGCCGGGGGCGTCGGCCGCGTCGAGGCGCAGAGACGCGCGGAGGAGGCTCTGGAGCTCGTCGGGTTGCCCGCGCGATCCGACACCGCGACGCATGGCCTGGGCGCTGCCGCGCTCAAGAAACTGGAGCTCGCCCGGGCGCTGGCCGGCAGCCCCAAGCTGCTGCTCGCGGACGAAAGCCTCGGCGGCCTCGATGCTGCCGAGATGGAGCGCGCGGCCCGGATGCTGCAGGGCATCCGCGACCGGCTGGGCCTCACCATCGTCTGGGTCGAGCACATCATGGGTGTGCTGATGCCCGTGGTCGACCGCGTCATCGTGCTCGATCACGGCGAGAAGATCTTCGAGGGCGCACCGCAGGCGGCCGCGCGCGACGAGCGCGTGGTCGAGGTCTATCTCGGAAAGCCCAGGGCCTGAGCGCCATGCTCGAGGTCTCCGGACTCTCCGCGGACTACGGCTCGTTTCGCGCACTCTTCGAGGTTTCGCTCGCAGTCCAGACCGGAGAGACCGTGGCGGTGATCGGCCCGAACGGCGCCGGCAAGACCACGCTGATGCGCGTCATCTCCGGCATGCTCCACCCGCATTCAGGCGACCTCTCTTTCGAGGGTCGTTCGCTCGCGGGGCTCACGGCGCACCGCATCGTCGAGCTCGGCATTGCGCATGTGCCGGAGAATCGTCGGCTTTTCCCGCGCCTCACAGTGGAGGAGAACCTGCGGATGGGCGCCTACTTGCCCTCTGCGCGGGCGTCGTTCGCGGAGCGGCT
>DASZHJ010000022.1:0-2085 GCA_035938015.1 Allostellaceae bacterium | reverse complement strand
GCTTCTTATCTGGGAGTCAGCTTGAGCACCGAGCACTGCTCGCGCGAGACCGAGTCGGAGGGAAGACGGCTCTTTCCGGTCACCTAATCGGTTGATAGGCAAGATCCGGGCGGGAATCCTGCGTTTCGCGGCACGCGCGTGCCGGTCCACATGCTCGCCGAGCTGGTGCCCTCGCGCACGCGTTACCGGAGGGGAAGTGTGGGCCTACCTCTTTCCAGGACGAGCACCAGATCGGAATGCGCGACCGCGAGTTTGGGATCAAGGGCGACCGCCCGCGCCGAAACATGCGGTTCCAGCCGGGATCGGCAATTTGCCGAGGTCGAGGGCATCGCCTTCCACTACCAATTCTTGCCAGGGTGCACGGTCGACGCGCTCGACCGGCCGGTAATTCTGGCAGCGCTCGCGAAAGCTCGTCGCGAGCATGCCGGGCTCGACCCCATCGCGGCCGCACCAGCCGACGATTGCCGGCGATGTTGGTGACGACCGGCATGTCGAAGCCCTCGACCCGTTCGAAGACGACGACCGGGCTGCGGCCGGCACGATCGAGCTCGAAGACGGTCGCGGTGATGTCGAGCTCGCGCCTGACGGGCTGGCTGATGCGCACCAGCTCATCGGGGTAGTCGCGCTCGACCATCGCGAGAAACCCGCGCATGCTCTGCTTGTCCACGCTCGCCCTCGCTGCGCCGAGATCAGGCATCCGGCACGACACCACGACACGACAGGGCGACCGCTGCAAACGAGCGTTCGCCATCGGGGCGCCCGGTCAGATATGCCGTGCGCAGATGGTGTTCGAGGCGATCCCGGCGAACATCGTCGAGGCTGGCGACATAGGCGCCGAGCGCGCCCTCGCCGCTCGCAAAAGGTTGCCAGTAATCGGCGAAGTCGGCGAAATCCATGCGGATCATCAGCGATCGCTGGTCGATGTCGACGAGACCGGCCTCGGCCCACATGCGCGCCAGCGCCCCGGGCATATAGATCGGGCGCCCGATCGTGCGGTCGCGCGCTTCGGCAGCCGCATCGTCGAGTGCCGCGGCGGTGTCCCACAACATGCGCTGGCTGGGCGACCCGCCCGGCGAATCCCAGAACGCGGCGGCGACCACCCCGCCTGGGCGCGTGACCCGGCGCATCTCGGCCACCATCAGCTGGGGTTCCGGCACGACCGAGGGCAAGACGAGCATCGACAAGGCGCGATCAAAGCTCGCATCGGGAAAGCGCAGCGCGCAGCCGTCGCCCTGTTCGAGGTCGATGCGTGGGTCCTTGTTCTTGGCCTTCGCCGCGGCGAGGTAGATCTCGGAATGGTCGATCGCGGTAAGCCGGTCGAATGCCGCCTTCTGCGGCAAGGTGAAGGTCAGGCTGCCGGTGCCGCAGCCGACCTCGATCACATTCTCGCCGTCGGCGATGCCGGCATGCTCGATGAACAGCGGCGCCAGGCGCCGGCTCCAGCGCCCCATCAATCTTTCGTAATTGGCGGCGTCGCGCGCATTGAACATCGACGGCATGGATGGCTCCTCGGCTGCGACCGCTAGACTGCAAGCGAATCGACCGCCGGACAAGCACCGATGCGGCCAAGCTCCTTTGCTAGGGCAGCTGCGGCGGCCATGCCGCTTAACACCTGCCGAGAGCGGGTCAGGGATCCGAGCCTGACAGCCCTGTTGATCATCCAGCTCTGCGTCATCTTTGTTGTGGCGCCGCTCGCCGATACTCGGCGATCGGCGCGTCGTCGTCGCCTTTCCAGGACGAGCACCAGATCGGAATGCGCGACCGCGAGTTTTGGGATCAAGGGCGACCGCCCGCGCCGAAACATGCGGTTCCAGCCGGGATCGGCAGATGTCACAAGCACCAGCCGCTCCTCGAAGACACGGCGCGCCTGGAGGCTGGGTGCGGTAAAGGGCTCAGAGACGAAGGCCGTGACAAAGCCGGCGCGGGAGCATACCGGTATTGCTTGCCGAGCCAATTCACGAACCAGCCGACCAGCTAACTATTACGGTAAAGAGGAGACCGTTATAGTTACGACTCATGCGTAGTTTGCTGTTAAAAATTACGGTGGTACAAGGAAAGTATATGACACGGCGATCCGTAAAAAAT
>DASZHJ010000021.1:0-18439 GCA_035938015.1 Allostellaceae bacterium | reverse complement strand
AAGGCCTACGCCGGCCACGCCAAGCGCGTGATGATGGGCGTGTGGTCGTTCCTGCGGCAGTTCGTTTACACGAAGTTCGTGATCGTGGTGGACGACGACATCGACGCCCGCGACTGGAAGGACGTGATGTGGGCGGTGGCGACCCGCATGGACCCCGCGCGCGACATCACGGTGGTCGAGAATACGCCGATCGACTACCTAGACTTCGCCTCGCCGGAATCCGGGCTCGGCGGCAAGATCGGCCTCGACGCCACCACCAAGCTGCCCCCCGAGACCAAGCGCGACTGGGGTCGCAAGATCCGCATGAGCGACGAGATCGTCAAGGCGGTCACCGAGAAATGGCCGAGCCTCGGCCTGCCCGGCACGGGCGAGCCGATCTGGAAATAACGGGGATCGCCGAGCCGGGAGTGCGCGGGGCGATTCCAAAATGGTCGCATTGTCGCACGAAAAGCCAGCGTGATAGCGTGCGCGCACACGCGCGAAAGACCAAAGACGCGACGCGCGGAATTGGAAGGAATCGCCATGCCCGTGATCGACGTCCACACGCACATGCTCAACAAGAATTGGCTCGAGCTCCTGCGCAAGCACGGGCGCCCGCGCTACGAGGTGCGCAAGAGCATGGACGCGCCCGAGGGCATTTTCCTCGACGGTGCACCCTTCATGACGCCGCAGCCCGGGCATTTCGACTACGACGAACGCATCAAGCGGATGGACGAGGCCAAGGTCGACATCGCGATCCTGTCGCTCACCTGCCCCAACGTTTATTGGGGCGGACCGGAGATCAGCCTCGAGGCCGCGCGCATCGTCAACGACGACATGGCGCGCGGCCAGACCGCGCATCCCGGGCGCCTGCGCTTCATTGCCTCGCTGCCTTGGGAATACCCGGAGCTGGCTGTCAGCGAGCTCAAGCGCGCGCAGGACAAGGGCGCCCTTGGCGTCATGGTGCTCGCCAACATCAACGGCAAATCGCTGACCGACCCGCACTTCGCGCCGATATGGCAGGAGATCGACCGGCGCGCGCTGCCCGTGCTCGTGCATCCGACTGCGCCGCCCGGCACGCCCGATCTCGACCTCAGGGTCTACAATCTGATCGCGTCGGTGGGTTTCATGTTCGACACCACGCTGTCGATCGCGCGCATGATCTTCGACGGCTTCCTCGACCGCTATTCCAATCTCAAGATCATCGCCGCCCATGGCGGTGCCACGCTTCCCTACCTCGCGGGCCGGCTGGAGATTTGCTTCGAAAACATGAATGCCGCGCGGGTGAAGATTTCGCGGCCGCCCAGCGAGTACCTTCGGCACATCTATTACGATGCCGTGGTCTATCGGCCGGAAGCGCTGGCGCTCTGCATCGGCGTGGGGGGCGCCGACCGCGTGATGTATGGCTCGGACTATCCTCACAACATCGGCGACATGAAAGGTTGCCTGGCGCGCGTCGACGGCTTGCCCGCGGATCAGCGCGAGAAAGTCCGAGGACAGAACGCGCAACGGATCTTCAAGATCTAGACCCTAGGGAGCCACCGCGGCGGCAAAAGCCGCGAGCATCGCCGCGCCGTCTGCGGCGATTGTCGCGGGATCGGCCCGCTCGAAGGCGAGAGCCTTGGGAATGAAGTCAAACGCCGACCAGATCCGCATCGACGCGTGGCTGGCGAGGTCGGCCAGCAGCGACGCGCGCGCACGGCTGCGACCACGCGATGACCAGGGCCGCCACCAGCGCCAGTTCGAAGGTGGTATGGGCCGGTATCCAAAACCTCCGGCGCGAGACACCGCCGCGCTCCGGTTGAATCAGCACTGGCCGGCTCGGCCAGACAGGATCGACAACGAGGAACTCGTAGCCCGTCCGCCTGACGGTGGTCACATACTTGGCGGTGGAGGTCCGCCTTCCTAGATCGGGAGAGGCATGGTAAGAGCCCTGCCCCTCTTCTGCCGGAGTACCCGATGGCCGCTGGTCGCGACGATGCACTCGATCTATTGACCGCACTGATCGCCAAGGCGAGGCGGCTCGGCGCCGATGCCGCGGACGCCGTGCTCTTCGAGGGCGCCTCGATCTCCCATGCGCGTCGGCTCGGCAAGGTCGAGAAGCTCGAGCGCTCGGAGGGCTACGATCTGGGCTTGCGGGTCTTCTTCGGCAAGCGGCAAGCGACCGTGTCGTCGAACGATCGGACCACGGCGGCGCTCGACGAGCTCGCCGCGCGGGCGATCACGATGGCGCGAGTGGTGCCGGAGGATCCCTATTGCGGCATCGCCGCCCCCGAGGAACTCGCCCGCGACATACCGGAGCTCGATATCTTCGACCCCGCGGAGCCCGCGCCGGAGACGCTGATCGAGCGCGCGGCCGCCGCCGAGGACGCGGCGCGCTCGGTCCCTGGTGTCACCAACTCCGAGGGCGCCGAGGCGGGCTGGGGCCGCTCCAAGGTCGTGCTGGCGGCTTCCAATGGCTTCACCGGGAGCTACGAAACCTCGGGTCAAGGTGTCAGCGTCGCCGTCGTGGCGGGGAACGCCACCGAGATGGAGCGCGACTACGACTTTGCGAGCGCCGTCTATGGTGCGGACCTCGAGGATGCCGCCACCGTCGGCAAGCGCGCCGGCGAGCGCGCGGTCAGACGCCTGAAGCCGCGCAAAGTCGCCTCGCAGAAGGTCCCGGTGATATTCGATCCGCGCGTCGCGCGCGGATTGCTCGGCCATCTCACGGGCGCGATCAGCGGCCCCGCAATCGCGCGCGGCACCAGCTTCCTGAAGGACAAGCTGGGCCAGCCGATCTTCGCCAAGGGCATCACGGTGCTCGAGGACCCGCACCGCCAGCGCGGCTTGCGCTCGAAGCCCTTCGACGGCGAAGGGATCGCCAACCGACGCCGCGCCATCGTGGAGGACGGCGTGCTCACGACCTGGCTTCTGGACCTCGCCTCGGCGCGCCAGCTCGGGCTCAAGACCACGGGTCACGCCGCCCGCGGGACCGGCTCGCCGCCCGGCCCCTCGCCCACCAATCTCTGGCTCCAGCCCGGCGCGCTCTCGCGCCAGGCCCTGATCGCGGATATCGCGCAGGGCTTCTACGTCACCGAGCTCATGGGCATGGGCGTCAATGGCATCACCGGCGATTACAGCCGCGGGGCCGCGGGTTACTGGATCGAGCGGGGCCAGCTCGCCTACCCCGTGAGCGAGGTCACCATCGCGGGCAATCTGAAGGACATGTTCAAGCAGCTCACCGCTGCTTCGGACCTCGAGTTCAAGACCGGCTTCGACGCGCCCACGGTGCGCATCGAGGGCATGACGGTGGCAGGCACCTGACGTGGTAGAATTGCGGGTGTCTGGAGGGTGCCAAACTAGGTGAGTGCCGAGGTCGATCCGCGCGCATTACGCGCCTCCGAGCCGGTAGCGACGCCGCGCTTCGTGCGCACAAGGGAAGCGTTGAGCCACCGCACGCTGCCGTTGCTGCGCCGCCTGGCGCGGGAGTTCCTGCGCCGCCAGGCGACCACCATCGTGCTGGCGCTCGTCGCCATGGGCTTGGTGGCGGCGGCGACGGCAGCCAATGCCTGGCTCATGGAGCCACTGCTCGACAAGATCTTCGTAGGACGCCAAGTCGGGCTCCTCTGGATCGTTGCGGCGGCGGTGCTGGGAATCGCCACCGTCAAGGGCGTCGCGAGCTACGCGCAATCGATCCTGATGTATCGCGTGGGACAGCGCGTGGTCGCCGACATCCAGCGCGCGTTGTTTCGGCGCGTGATCGGCGCGGACCTGGCTTTCTTTCACGCCAATCCCACGGGCACGCTGATCGCTCGCTTCGTGAGCGACGCCGGGCTGCTGCGCAGCGCGTCGGCGAACGTCCTGGTCGGGATCGGCAAGGATGCCCTTACCGTCGTCTTCCTGGTCGCCGTGATGTTCTATCAAGACTGGGCGCTGGCGCTCGCCTCCTTCGTGGTGTTCCCCATCGCGATCCGGCCGATCGCGAGCGTCGGCCGGCGGATGCGCCGCGCCACGGTCAGCACGCAGAGCGAGGTCGGCCAATTCATGACGCTGCTCGACCAGACCTTCCAGGGCGCGCGCCACGTCAAGGCCTACGGCATGGAAGCCTACGAGACCGCGCGCGCCGATCGCCTGATCGAGAGCGTGAACCGGCTGCTGAACCGGGCCGCGCGAATTCGCTCGGCGACGTCGCCGCTGATGGAGACGCTGGGCGGGATCGCCGTTTCCACGGTGATCCTCTACGGCGGCTACCAAGTCATCGAGGGGACCCGCACGGCGGGCACGTTCTTCTCCTTCATCACGGCGCTGCTGCTCGCCTATCAGCCCATGAAGACGCTGGCCAATCTGACCACGAACCTGCAGGAGGGGCTGGCGGCCGCCCAGCGGATATTCACGGTCCTCGACATCGAGCCCGAGATCCGCGACGCGCCGGGCGCGCTGCCCTTGGTAATCAGGGGCGGCGAGGTCCGCCTCGATGCCGTGTGCTTCACCTATCCGAACGGCGGACCCGCGCTTAATGGCGCCGGCTTGGTGGTGCCCGCGGGAAAGACCGTGGCCTTGGTTGGTGCCTCCGGCGCGGGGAAATCGACGGTGCTCAACCTGATTCCCCGCTTCTACGACACCGGCTCCGGCCGCGTGCTGATCGACGGCACGGACGTGCGCCACGTCACGCTCGCCTCGCTCCGCGGCGCCATCGCGCTGGTGAGCCAGGAGGTGAGTCTGTTCGACGACACGGTCCGCGGCAATATCGCCTACGGCCGCTTCGGCGCCTCCGAGGCCGAGATCGTTGCCGCAGCAAAAGCAGCGGCGGCCGATGATTTCATTCGCGCGCTCCCGCAAGGCTACGACACGGTGGTGGGCGAGCAGGGCGTCAAGCTCTCGGGCGGTCAGCGCCAGCGCGTGGCGATCGCCCGGGCCATGCTCAAGAACGCGCCGATTCTGCTCTTGGACGAGGCGACGTCGGCGCTCGACACGGAGTCCGAGCGGCAGGTGCAGGCGGCGCTCAAGATGCTGATGCGCGGACGCACCACGCTGGTCATCGCCCACCGGCTCTCGACCGTGGTCGACGCCGATCTCATCTACGTCATCGATGCCGGCCGGATCGTCGAATCCGGGACCCATGCCGAGCTGCTCGCGCGCGGCGGCGTCTATCGGCGGCTTTACGCTCTGCAATTCGCCGCCGAGCCGGCGCCGGCAGATACTGGCGGCGCACGCGCGGTCGGGACCTGACCATGGAGCTCGGCAAGCGGCTGTTGCGCGCCGATGCGACGCGGCGAGCGCTCTCCTGGTTCGTCTATCTCTATATGCGTTTTGTCTATGCCACGACGCGCTGGACCGTGGTCGGCGAGGAGCATCCGGTGCGGCTCGGAACCGAAGGGCTGCCCTGCATCGCGGCCTTCTGGCACGGGCGCATGCTCATGCTTCCGATGGAGCTGCGCCGCCTGGTGCGCGCGAACGGCCGCGAGCACCCGCCGCCGATCCACATGCTGATCTCCGGGCACGGCGACGGCCGCGCCATCTCCGACGTCATCCGCTACACGGAAATTCGGACCGTCGAGGGCTCGACCAACCAGGGGGGCTCGCGGGCGCTGCGCGCGCTGGTGCAGTATCTGCAGGCTGGCGAGTACGTAGGGATCACGCCCGACGGACCGAACGGCCCCGCCATGCGGGCGACCACGGGCGTGATCGCGATCGCCAAGCTCGGGAAGGCACCGATCCTGCCCTACACCTATGCCACGAGCCGGCGCCATATCCTCAATAGCTGGGACCGCTTTCACGTGCCGCTGCCGTTCGGGCGCGGCGTTTTCATTTGGGGCGAGCCGATTCAGATACCCGCGGAACTCGGCGAAGCCGAGACGGAGACATGGCGCGCCCTTGTGGAAGACCGCATGAACGCGCTCACGGCCGAAGCCGACCGCCGCGTGGGGCGCGAAGCGATCGCGCCAGGCACGCTGACGCGCCGGGAATGGAACATGCGCCGACGAGCCGTGCGCGCCGGCGGACGCGCGTGAGCCTGATCCCCGTCTACCGCGGCCTCACCGCCGTGCTGGGTCCGGCGGTGCGGCTCTATCTCGGGCATCGGCTGCGCCAGGGCAAGGAAGACGCTCTGCGGTTTCCCGAGCGCGAAGGCCGGCCGAGCCGCACCCGGCCCGCCGGGCCGCTGCTCTGGATCCATGCAGCCAGCATCGGCGAGGCGCTCTCGACCCTGGCGCTGATCGACCGGCTCGCGGGCGAGCGTCCGGCGCTCAACATGCTGGTCACCACGGGCACGGTCACCTCGGCGCATCTACTGGCGACGCGGCTCCCGACCGGCCACGCCTGGCACCAATATGTGCCGGTGGATCGGCCGATCTACGTCCGCCGCTTTCTCGAGCATTGGAAGCCGGACCTCGCGCTCTGGATCGAATCCGAGTTGTGGCCCAACCTGATCGTGGAGACGCGCCGGCGCGGCATTCCGCTTCTGCTGGTGAACGGCCGCATGTCCGTTGCCTCCTTTCGGCGCTGGAGCCGCGTGCCCGCACTGATCCGACCGCTGTTGCAAGGCTTCGATCTCTGCCTGACGCAGGACGCGACCCAAGCGGAGCGGTTCGCGCGCCTGGGCGCGCCGCGAGCGCTGACGGTCGGCGACCTCAAATCCGCGGCCGCGCCCTTGCCGGTCGATGCGGTGGCATTCGGGGCGCTCGAAGCGTCGATCGGCGGGCGTCCCCGATGGCTCGCCGCCAGCACCCACGAGGGCGAGGAAGAGATGGCGGCGGAGGCGCACGCGCTGCTCCGACGGCGCTTTCCCGAGCTCTTGACCTTGATCGCACCGCGCCATCCCTCGCGCGGCGAAGAGATCGCCGAGCGCCTGACCCGCCGAGGGCTTCGGGTCAGCCGCCGCTCCGCCAACGAGCCGATCGACGTCCGCACCGACATCTACCTCGCCGACACCCTGGGCGAGCTCGGCCTCTTGTACCGAATCGCCGGCATCGCCTTCATCGGGGGATCGATGGGCGGCATTGGCGGCCACAACCCGTTGGAGGCAGCGCTCCTCGATTGTGCGATCCTGCACGGCCCCGACATGGCGAATGCCGCCGCGATGGCCGAGGCGCTCCGGTCCGCCGGCGCCAGCGAGATCGTGACCGATGCCGACTCGCTCGCCCGCGCGCTGGAGCCGCTGCTGGCCGATCACTCCGTACGGACGCGCCGGTCGGCGGCCGCGGCGACCGTCGCGGCTCGCCAGCGTCACGTGCTGGACGCGGTATTGGATCGCCTGTCGCCTTGGCTCGACCGGCTGGAGCCCGATGCGGCGCTCACCGCCTGAGTTCTGGGAGCGAGCGGGGCCGCTCCCGACGCTGCTGGCGCCGCTCGGCTGGGCCTACGGTGCGGTGGGCCGGCTGCGTCGAGCCGCGGCGAGGCCGTGGCGAGCGCCCGTCCCCGTCCTGTGCGTTGGCAATCTTGTGGCGGGTGGCGCCGGCAAGACGCCGGTGGCGATGGACCTTGCGAGCCGGCTGCTCAACCGTGGCGCGCGTCCGCACTTGGTGAGCCGCGGCTACACGGGCTCGCTCGCTGGTCCGACCCGAGTGGATCCCGCGCGGCACAGTCATCGCGAGGTCGGCGATGAGGCGCTGCTGCTGGCGCGGGTGGCCCCGACCTGGATTGCGCGCAATCGCGCCGCGGGCGCCCAGGCCGCGGTCGCCGCCGGCGCCACGGTGCTCGTGCTCGACGATGGCTTTCAGAACCCGAGCCTCGTTCAGGACCTCAAAATCGTGGTGGTCGACGGCCTTTACGGCCTCGGTAACGGGTATGTGCTGCCGGCGGGTCCGCTGCGCGAGCCCGCGGCAGCGGGCCTCGCGCGCGCCGATGCGGTCGTGGTGATGGGAGATGGCGATTCCAGCTTCGCACGGCTGCCCGCCGGTCCGCCGGTGCTGCGCGCCTACCTCTTGCCGGCCGTGGGCACGTCGGCATTCAAGGGCGCGCACGCGGTCGCCTTCGCCGGCATCGGCCGGCCCCGGAAGTTTTTCGAGTTCTTGGAGATGCTCGGCGCAATCGTCGTCGCGCGCCACGCCTTTGCGGATCACCAGCCATACAGTTCCGCCATGCTGAGCCCGATCCTCACAGAGGCCGCGCGGGTCGGCGCCCAAGTCTTAACGACCGAGAAAGACTGGGTCCGGGTTCCCTTGGAGCTTCGTGACCGGATCACGCCGGTGCCCGTCGAGGTCTCCTGGGACAGCGCGCGGGAGGTCGAAGGGCTGCTGCAAAAGCTTCTCACTCCGCAGGTGGCCCGTGGCGAGCCGACGCCCGCTCAGTAGCCGGCTCCTCGACGCGGCCGAGGGTGGCGGCGCTTGGTTGCTCTTCGGCTGCTTCTGGCTACTGCCGGTGGCGTGGGCCTCGAACATTGCGGGCGCGCTTGCCCGTGCCATCGGCCCACGCCTCGGGATCAGCCGGCGCGCCCGCCAGAACTTGCGCCGAGCTTTGCCCGAGCTCGACGACGAGCGGGTCGAGCACATCATCCGCGGCATGTGGGACAACCTCGGCCGAGTGGCGGCGGAGTACGCCCATCTCGGCGAGTACCGGGTCTACGAGCCCGGCGGGCGCATTGAGATGGTGAGCGCCGAAAACATCCGCCGCTATGCCGCGCCCGGCGAGCGCGCGATCTTCTTCTCCGGTCACTTCGGCAATTGGGAGGTGGCCACCCTCGCCGTGACCCAGGCCGGCCTTGGCGTCGTCGAGATCTACCGGGCCGCCAACAATCCGGTCGTCGATGGCATCGTCAGTTACGCGCGGAGCGTGGTGGGCAGCGAGCTGGTGCCCAAGGGCATGCTGGCAGCGCGGCGCGCGCTCGTCGCACTCAAGCAAGGCCGGCACATCGCGATGCTGGTCGATCAGAAGATGAACGACGGCATCCCCGTGCCGTTCTTCGGTCGCGACGCCATGACGGCGCCCGCGCTCGCCAAATTCGCGCTCCACTTCCGCTGCGCCGTGGTGCCCGTGCGGGTCGATCGGCTGCCGCACGCGCGCTTTCGCATCACCGCCGAGCCGCCGCTCGCCTATGAGCGCACCGGCGACGCCGCGCGCGACACGCTCGCCCTGATGACCGAGGTGAACCAGGTGCTCGAGCGCTGGATCCGCGAGAGGCCCGACCACTGGTTCTGGCTGCACCGCCGCTGGCCGGAGTGAGCCGGCGTTACTGCGGCATCGGGCCGGCGATCAGCTGGGGGTCGATGGCGACGTCGTACCAGTTCATGCCCCAATGGAGGTGCGCGCCGGTGACACGGCCGGTGGCGCCGACCATCCCCACGGCGTCACCTTGCTCAACATGCTGGCCCACGCTCACGTCGAGCCTGGACATGTGCTGGTAGATGCTGGAGAGCCCGTAGCCGTGGTCGATGATCACGGTGCCGCCGGTGAAATAGAGATCGGCCTCGGCAAGCGTCACCGTCCCGGCGGCATCGGCCTTGATCGCCGTGCCGGCGGGCGCGGCGATGTCGACGCCGAGATGCGGCGCGCGCGGCTCGCCGTTGAGGATGCGCTGGCTGCCATAGACGCCGGTGATCGGACCCGTGACCGGCCACTCCAACGGCGTCTCGAAAGCGAGCTGGTCGCTGTCCCTCGCGCGCGCACCGTGGATCTTGGCGAGCTCGGCCTTGATGCGCGTCATCAGCGTGGAATCGGGCGTCACCATCAGCGGCGGCAGCCCGTTGATCCGCTGCACCTGGTACTCGCGTTGCTCCAGTCTGATCTCCTGAGCGGTCGTGCGGCCATCCGGGAAGGTCGCCACAAGGCTCATCAGGGCGGGCGCGTCGCGGCCGAATCCGAGGATGAACCGACCGTCGGGCGCCACCCGAACCGGGCGACCATCGAGAGCGAGCGTGGTGCCGGGCGGCACGTCGCCTCGCGCGAGGCCGCCTTGGCTGAGAACGCCCGTGAGCCTAATCGCGTCGTCGGCCCGGACTGGGGACGCCGGCGCACAGAGGGCGAGCAGCAGTGCCACCGCCAGCAGGCGGCGCCTCACAGCAGCTCTCCCTGCGGGGAGTCGCCGGGCAGTTTCGGCTTCCGCTTGCGCGGTCCCTCCGCGACCACCTCGGCCTTGCCGTCGTGGAATTGGAGTCCAAGCCGCGCGCCGGACGGGATCGCATCGGCAGAGACCACCACCTTGCCGTCGGGCCCCCAGACCAACACGTAGCCCCTCGCCAACACGTTCCTGATCGCCTGGCGATGGCTTTCGAGACGGCCTTCGAGGGCATGGATGCGCTGCAGCTCGCGCTCGAGCGCGCGGCGCATCGCGTGGGCCATCCGCTCGGGCAAGGCCGCCAAACGCTCGCCCGCCTGGCGGAGCTGCTGGCGGAGTGCCTCGGGGCGCACCCGATCGCCGAGGGCCGAGAGCCGGTCGCGCTTCACGCGCAGGAATTGCTGGAGACCGTTGCCCAGCCGCTCCGCCCGATCGTCGAGGCGTTGCGCCGCGGCTTCGAGGAGTGAGCGCGGATCGGGCAATCCGCGCCCCAGGCCCGAAACCCTGAGGCGCCGCTCGTCCAGGAGCCGCGCCATGGCGCCCGCCATGCGTCCGCCGGCGTTGCTCGCCTGCGACAGCAGCTCCAACCGGACCGGCACGGCGATCTCCGCCGCCGCGGTCGGCGTCGGCGCGCGACGGTCGCTCGCGTGATCGATCAGCGTGGTGTCGGTCTCGTGCCCGACCGCGGAGATCAGCGGGATCAGCGAGGCGGCCGCGGCGCGCACCACGATCTCCTCGTTGAAGGCCATGAGATCCTCGAGGCTGCCGCCACCGCGCGCGACGATGATGAGATCGGGCCGCGGCACCGGGCCGGCCTCAGGCAGCCGGTTGAACCCATCGATCGCCGCGGCCACCTGCTCCGCGGCCCCCTCGCCCTGCACCGCTACCGGCCAGAGCAGCACGCGACGCGGGAAGCGCTCGGCGAGCCGATGCAAGATGTCGCGGATCACCGCGCCCGTGGGCGAGGTCACCACGCCGATCACTTCCGGGAGATATGGCAGCGGCCGCTTGCGCGAGGCATCGAAGAGGCCCTCGGCGGCTAGTCGCTTCCGGCGATCCTCGAGCATCTTGAGGAGCGCGCCCACGCCGGCGAGTTCGATGCTCTCGATCACCAGCTGGTACTTGGAGCGGTTCGCGTAGGTGGTGATCCGCCCGGTGCACAGCACCTCCAGCCCGTCCTCGGGCTTGAGGCTCATGCGCTGGGCGGTCATCCGCCAGATCACCGCGTCGAGCACGGCATCCGCGTCCTTGAGGGAGAGGTAGCAATGGCCGCTGCCGTGGCGCTTGAAGCCGCTGACCTCGCCGCGCACGCGCACGTAGGAGAAACCCTGCTCCAGGCTGCGCTTCACCGCGGCGGAGAGCTCGCTGACGGTGTATTCCGGCAGGTTGAGCCGCGAGGGGTCCGCGGCGCCGGGAGCGAGGACAGTGCTTTCGGTCATTCACTGTCATGATACAAGACCCCAAGGCACGCGAAAACCGGGGCGGAAAGGCAGAATGCGGATACTGGTCATCGGATCGGGCGGCCGCGAGCACGCGCTCTGCTGGGCGATCGCGGCCTCGCCACTCTGCGACCGGCTCTATGCGGCACCCGGCAATCCCGGCATCGAGGCCGTCGCGGCCTGCGTGCCGATCGGCGCCATGGAGTTCGACGCCCTTGTCGCCTTCGCGCGAGCCGAGCGCATCGATTTCGTAGTCGTGGGGCCGGAAGCGCCGCTGGTCGGGGGCCTCGCCGATCGCTTGGAGGGCGCGGGGATCGCGACCTTCGGGCCCAGTGCGCGAGCGGCCGCACTGGAGGGCTCCAAGGGGTTCACCAAGGACCTCTGCGCGAAATACCGCATTCCCACCGCGGCCTATCGGCGATTTACGCAGGCACTGGCGGCCAAGGATTATGTCCGGGCGCAGGGCGCTCCGATCGTGGTGAAGGTCGACGGTCTTGCCGCCGGCAAAGGCGTGACGGTCGCCGCCACGGTCGATGAGGCACTCGCGGCCATCGACGCGGCACTGGTCGGCGGCCGATTCGGCACCGCCGGCGCCGAGGTCCTGGTAGAGGAGTTTCTCGATGGCGAGGAAGCCAGCGTCTTCGCGCTGGTCGACGGGCGCCACACCCTGTTGCTCGCCTCGGCGCAGGACCACAAGCGGGTGGGGGACGGCGACACCGGCCCCAATACCGGCGGCATGGGGGCTTATTCGCCCGCGCCCTGCGTCACGCCGGAGATCGAGGCCGCGATCCGGCTCCAGATCATCGAGCCCACCGTCGCGGCAATGGCGCGGGAAGGCCACCCGTTCAAGGGCGTGCTCTATGCCGGCGTCATGCTCACAATCGATGGGCCCAGGCTCATCGAATACAACGTCCGCTTCGGCGATCCCGAATGTCAGGTGCTGCTGCCCCGACTCAAGAGCGACCTGCTGCCGGCGCTCATCGCGGCGCGCGACGGCGTGCTCGCGGATTTCGACTTACGCTGGCGAGACGAGTCGGCGGTCTGCGTCGTGCTGGCCGCGCGCGGCTATCCGGACGATCCGCTCAAGGGTACGGAGATCCGCGGCCTGGCGGCGGCAGCGCAAGCGCCCGGCGTAACGCTCTTCCACGCGGGAACCCGACGCCAAGCCGACCGGCTCCTCGCCGACGGGGGGCGCGTGCTCGACGTCGTGGCTTTGGGCAAGGACATCACGGAGGCGCGGGCGCGCGCTTATGCCGCGGTGGACCGGATCGATTGGCCGGAAGGATTCTGCCGGCGCGACATTGGCTGGCGCGCGCTCGCCCGAAAATAGGCCCGGGCGAGGCCGTTACTTCGAGGCGAGCGCGGCGGCCTCGCCCAACTTGCGGACGAGGCCGACCAAGACCTCCGGGTCGAACGGCTTGGGTAGGGTGGTCGATGCACCCAACCGAGCCGCGATTTCGAGGAAATCGGTATTTCCGATCCGACCCCCGCCGGAAATGGCGATGATCGGCAGCTTGGGGTCCTGCTTGCGGATATCGATGATGGTCTGAATGCCCTCCTTCTCGGGCATGATGATATCCGTCACGATCAGGTCGGGCCGGGCGCGCTGGAAGGCCCGGAAGCCCTCTTTGCCATCTGCCGCCTGAACCACCTCGATCCCGGCATCCTCGAGCAGCAGCGCGATCGTTTGCCGCACCGCCACATCGTCATCGATGACCAGCACTTGCATGACCTGACTCCAATTGCCCCGACAAGTTTATCGCCGATTCCCTAGCAAATCCTTCACGGAGGCTCTCTTTCGGCGAGGCCCCGCCTGCTCAGCGCGGCATATAGAGATCGGCAAGCTGGAACGGCACGATCCGGTCCGGACGCGCCAGCGTCGGGGCGACCGCGTCACCGTCGACGTAGTGGAAGCCGGCGCCCACGGCGGCGGCCACCAGGCTGCGACTCTGGGCGCCGTGCAGGAAGGTCACCACCTCGGCCTTTTCCGCCGCCCGTTGGAAACGGGCGAGCTGCTGCATCAGGATGAATTCCGACTTCGCGAGATGCCCGATGTCGGAGCCCACCGCGGAAATTCCGGTGCCGCGAACCTGCGTGAAATCGATGGTGCCGATCGCGACCTGCAGCGAGACCGCGCGGCAGTGCAGACGCAGCGGCGCGATCACCTCCATGAGACGCGACTTGAGCACCCCGGCGGGAACGTCAACGACCTCGACGACCAGATATTGCTTCATCGACTCGGGAATGGCGCCAAGCTCCGCGGCGCAACGCCGACGCTGGGCGGCGGAGCAGAGGGTCTCGAAGTGGATGGGCATGGCGATGATCAAGCGCCGCCCGTCGGCTGCCATCGCCTTCAGGTCCGCCTTTACGCGCACGATGGTCGCGCCGTCGAGCCGCGCAGTGGCGTCGGCATCGCCCGCGACGGCGAGCGAGGCGTCGCCCGCGGCGCCATTGAGGTCCGATAGCTTCACCTGCGGAACGCAGAGGTATGTGGCGATCACGTTGCGGGTCGGGTCCCACATCGGGCGAAACACGAAATCGACGCCGGCCAGCACATTGGTGCGCACGGCCTCGCTCTCGGGCACTGCCGGTTGGTCGCGCTCGATCGGCACCAAGGCAAGGCCCGTGTCGGGGTTAGCGGCCTCGGGTTTCGGCGCCTGCGGTGCGGGCTCGGGCGGCGGCGCGAGCGGGCTGATGACCTCGGCGCCGTCGAACAGCTGCTGCATCGAGCCGACCGCCTGCAGGTCGACGCTGCCGTCGACGCGGGTGACGGCGGTCTTGACCTCGAGGTGCTCGGCAGCGTCCTCGCCCAGCAACGTGCGCACGATCTCGTTGCCGATCAGGTAGCACTTGACGCGCGCCTCCTGCTCGCTCAAGCGCGCGAACACGGTGATATAGGTGTCCTCGCCCCAGGTGGCGTAGATATCGCCGGGATCCAGGTGCCGCTCGATCACATTGCGCGCGATACGGTCCGCGCGGTCCGCGACGTGCTGCCAGGCCGCACCGAAGCGCTCCTTGATGCGCTTCAGACCGATGATATTGACCCGGCTCGCGTGAAGACTGGGGGTGCGCTCGAGCAGGCGGCGGATTTCGCCGAGGAATTCCGCTTCGTCGGCATCGACGCCATTGGCCTGTTTCCAAGCGAGCGCCTTGCGGGGAGCCGCGACGGGGCGAACCTCCTGAGCCTTGCCAGCGCCCCAGAGCATCCGGCGCATCTTGCCGACAAGACCGTCGGCGGCGTCCGCCGGTTGCGTTGGTGCTGCTCCCCTTGAGGTCATGGATCTCCCGGCCTCGCGCGGCCGTCTAACCAAGCTGTGGGGATACCCTATTGGCGATAGGTTAACGAGTGGAGAACGCGCGCGCAGCTCGTCCAGCTGTCGCTAACTCACCGAAGCGCCTCGAAGAATCGCTTCAGGAGCGCGGCCGCGCGTGCTGCGTCGATGCCGCCATAGATCTCCGGCCGGTGATGGCAGGTGGGCTGGGAGAAAATGCGCGGCCCATGCTCCACGCCACCGCTCTTGGGATCGGCTGCGCCGAAATAGAGCCGGCGAACGCGGGCGAAGGAGATGGCGGCCGCGCACATCGGACAGGGCTCCAGAGATACATAGAGGTCGCAGTCGATGAGCCGCGGCGCGCCTTGGCGCTGCGTGGCCGCCCGAAGCGCTAGCATCTCCGCGTGCGCGGTCGGATCTCCGAGTTCCTCCACGCGGTTGCCGGCGCTCGCCAACACCGCGCCGGTAGCGCCCTCCACGACCACGGCGCCGACCGGCACCTCGCCGCGCTCGCCCGCGCGCTCCGCCTCCGCCAGCGCGAGTGCCATGAAGCCGGGCGCACGGTCCGGCTTCATGCCTCGATCCCCGGTGAGCTGTGCATGCCCTGGAAGCTCCGTCCGCGACGGTTGCGGCATTGGGGTGTGCGTCCTAGAGTGCCCGGCATCAGGCAGCATTCGCAATGGCACAACCGGTCATCGGCCTCACTCTCGATTCGGAGCCGCCCGGCGGCTATTCCAAGCTGCCGTGGTATGCGCTGCGCGAGAACTACTGCGCGGCGGTGGTGCGCGCCGGCGGGCTTCCCGTGCTCCTGCCCCACGAGGTCGAGCAGGCGGACTCCTACCTGCGTGTCATTGACGGGCTGGTGGTGACCGGGGGCGCCTTCGATGTCGATCCCGCGATCTTCGGCGCCGACACCCGGCACAGCAGCGTCAAGACCAAGGACCGCCGCACCCAGTTCGAGCTCGCACTCACGCGGCGCGCGCTCGCCGCGGACAAGCCGGTGCTCGGCATCTGCGGCGGCCAGCAGCTGATGAATGTGGCGCTGGGCGGCACCTTGATCCAGCACATTCCCGACGAAGCGCCGGGGGCGCTCGCCCACGAGCAGAAGAACCCCCGCAACGAGCCCGGCCACATCGTGCGTTTTGTGGACGGCACGCGGCTCCGCCAGATCGCGCGCTGTGCCGAGGCGCCGGTCAACAGCACCCATCATCAGGCGGTGAAGGCGGCCGCACCCGGCCTCTTGGTCGACGCGCGAGCGCCCGACGGCATCATCGAAGGCATCGAGGACCCAAACCGCCGGTTCTGCATCGGCGTCCAGTGGCATCCCGAATACGCCATCAGCGAGGCCGACCTGCGCCTGTTCGCCGCCTTCGTCGACGCTGCCCGCTGATCCCGTGACCGACGCCGCCGCGCCCAGGGGCGAGCGGGTCGCCAAACTGCTGGCGCGCGCGGGACTTTGCTCCCGTCGCGACGCCGAGCGCTGGATCGCCGACGGGCGCGTGAGCCTTGACGGCCGCGTTCTGGAGAGTCCCGCCGTGCTCGCAACCCCCGAGAGCGACCTCCGGGTCGACGGGAAGCCGATCCCGAAGAAAGAGCCGGCGCGGCTCTGGCGCTACCACAAGCCGGCAGGGCTGGTCACCACGCATCGCGACGAGAAGGGTCGGCCGACCGTGTTCGAGCGCCTCCCGCCCGAGCTGCCACGGGTCGTCTCGGTCGGACGCCTCGACCTGACCTCGGAAGGGCTGCTGTTGCTCACCAACGACGGCGGGCTCGCTCGGACGCTCGAGCTCCCGTCGCGCGGCTGGATCCGGCGCTATCGCGTGCGCGTGCATGGTCTCGTGGACGCCCCGCGCCTCAAATCGCTGGAGAAAGGTCTGACGCTCGACGGGATTTCCTACGGACCGATTCGCGCAGAATTTGAGCGCGCCAAAGGCAGCAATGCCTGGGTCACGGTCGCGCTTCAGGAGGGCAAGAACCGCGAGGTCCGCCGAGTCCTCGCGCATCTCGGGCTCGACGTAACACGCCTCATCCGGATCGCCTATGGACCCTTCCAGCTCGGCCATCTGGCGCGCGGCGGCGTCGAGGAGGTGCCGCGCCGCGTGCTGCGCGAGCAGCTGGGCACGGAGGAGATGCGAGCGCATGCGGATCGTCGGCGGTAAGCATCGCGGCCGGCGCATCGCGGCGCCACCCGGAAGCGCCGTGCGCCCGACCTCGGAGCGGGCGCGAGAGGCGCTCTTCAACATCCTCGCCCACGGCCGGTTCGGTGCCGCGCCGGTCTGCGAGGATGCACGCGTACTCGACGTATTCGCAGGCACCGGCGCCTTCGGCCTCGAAGCCCTGTCCCGCGGCGCGCGTTTTGCCACATTCATCGAGAAGGACCGGCAGGCGCGCGACGTGCTCGACGCTAACATCAAGGCGCTCGGCGAGAGCACTCGCGCGCGGCTTATTGCGGCGGACGCGACGATGCCGCCGCGCGCCGACGGACCCTACGATCTCCTGTTTGTCGACCCACCCTACCGCAGCGGCCTGGCAGCACCGGCGCTCGAGGCACTATCGCGCGCCGGTTGGATTGCGGCGGATGCGCTGGTCATCGTGGAACTCGCGGCGCGGAGCGACTTCGAGCCGACCGAGGGCTTCGTGCCGTTGGAGGAACGACGCTACGGCGCGGGCCGGTTGGTCTTCCTGCGTGCGGTCGGGACAACGGCGACGGCTGCGAGTGAATAGCGCACTCGGCGCTCAGCGCCGGCCGAACAACCGCTCGATGTCCGCGAGCTTGAGCTCGACGTAGGTCGGACGGCCGTGATTGCACTGGCCGCTGTGCGGCGTCGCTTCCATCTGGCGCAGCAGCGCGTTCATCTCGGCGGAGGTGAGGCGGCGTCCGGCGCGCACGCTGCCGTGGCAGGCAAGCGTGCCGCAGAACTCTTCCAGCTTCTCCTTCAGCGAGAAGGCACCGCCGAACTCCGCCAGCTCGTCGGCCAGGTCCCGGACGAGGCCCTGGACATCGATCTCGCCCAAGAGCGCCGGTACCTCGCGCACCACCACGGCGCCCGCTCCGAACGGCTCCAGAACAAGCCCGAGCTCGGCGAGCTCCGGGGTGCGCGCGATTAGCCGCGCGGCACCCGCTTCCTCGAGCTCCACGACCTCGGGGATGAGCAGGAGCTGACGGGCGACGCCGGTCGCCGCTATCGCTTCCTTCATGCGCTCATAGACCAGGCGCTCGTGGGCGGCGTGCTGATCGACGATCACGATGCCCGTCTCGGTCTGCGCCACGATATAGGTCTCATGCACCTGCGCCCGCGCGGCGCCCAAGGGATAGCGCGCGGAATCCTGCGTGATCGCGTCTGACGACGCCGCTTGATCGGCGATCCGAGCCTCCGGCCGGTCGATGTCCGCCGCAATGTTCCCGCCGAGCGGCGCCTGAAACTCGGCCGCTGCCTCCGCGAGACCCCGCGTCATGGTGGCTTGCGATGCGGCGTAATGCGGGCCGCCGCTGCCTGTCCACCCCACCGGACGCAAGGCCGAGAGCGCGGCATCGGCGACCGTGGTGGCCGCGCGATGGCCCGCCGCCGCGAGCGCGTGCCTCAAGGCGCCGACGATCAGACCGCGCACCAGTGCCGCATCCCGGAACCGCACCTCGGCCTTGGCGGGATGCACGTTCACGTCCACCTCGCTGCCGGACAGATCCAGGAACAAGGCCACCATGGGATGACGGTCACGGGCGAGGAAGTCCTGGTAGGCACCGCGCACCGCGCCGAACAGCAGCTTGTCCCGAACTG
>DASZHJ010000020.1:0-4593 GCA_035938015.1 Allostellaceae bacterium | reverse complement strand
GTGTTGTCTATTCTCTCGTTTCCCCCAATGGGTTCGTTGATGCGGCATTTCCACTATCCCAACCGCTCGCTCGCGGTGGCGGGCGAAGCCATGGCGGCGACCTCGCATCCCCTCGCCACACTGACTGCGGTCGAAACGCTGAAATCCGGTGGCAATGCCGTTGATGCCGCGATCGCGGCGGCGGCCGTGTTGGCCGTGGTCGAGCCTGCGATGACCGGCATCGGCGGCGATTGCTTCGTACTCTATTCGCCGAAGGCGGGCCTGCCCACCGCCTACAACGGCTCCGGACGCGCCCCGAAAGCCGCGGAACTCGCCTGGTATCGCGACCGGAACTTTTCAGTGATTCCTATTGAGTCTCCGCACTCCGTGACTGTGCCCGGCGCGATCGAGGCATGGTTCCGGGTGCAGCGCGATCACGGCAGCAAGGAAATGGCGGAACTGCTTCAGCCGGCAATTCGCGCGGCCGAGATGGGCGTGCGCATTGAGCCGCGGGTCGCCTTCGATTGGGCGATCGGCGAGGAGAAGCTGAGACGCGACCCCACCAGCAGCTCCGTCTTTCTTTCGGGTGGCGCGCCGCCGAACATTGGCGACTTGCACCGGCAGCCGCTGCTCGCCGCGACCTTGCGCAAGATTGCGCAAGGCGGGTCGACGGCCTTCTACCAGGGCGCGATCGCCGCCGACATGGTCGCGAAGCTGCGCGCGCTCGGCGGACTTCACACGGAAGAGGATTTTGCGTCGGCGCAAGGCGAGTACGTGGCGCCGATTTCCGCACCCTATCGCGGCCACCGCGTCTACGAATGTCCGCCGAACGGCCAGGGCCTGACCGCTCTGATGATCCTGCGGACACTCGAAGCGTATGGGCTCGGCGCCAGCCAATGGAGCGACGCCGACCGCCATCATCTGCTGGCGGAGGCGACCAAGGCCGCCTATCGCGCGCGCGACGCGTTCTTCGGCGAGCCCCACGCCATGACGGTGCGGGTCGGCGAGTTCTTGTCGGACGCTCGCGCCGAGCGCACGCGCGCGCGGATCCAGCTCGATCGTGCGTCGGAGCCGGTCGACTGGGACGAGCCCGAGCACAAGGACACCGTCTATCTCGCGATCGTGGATCGCGACCGCAACGCGATCTCCTTCATCAACTCCCTGTTCCATGATTTCGGTTCGGGCATCACGGCGCCCCAGAGCGGGATTCTCCTACACAGCCGCGGCCACATGTTCCGTACCATTCCCGGTCATCCCAACGCGATTGGACCGCGGAAGCGGCCCCTGCACACCATCATCCCGGGCTTACTGATGAAGGACGATCGCGCGGTGATGCCGTTCGGCGTCATGGGCGGGAACTATCAGGCGACCGGGCACGCCATGTTGTTGATGCATGTGCTGGACCGCGGCTTGGATTTGCAAGCCGCACTGGAGCAGCCCCGGAGCTTCGCCTTTCAGGGCACCCTGCAGCTTGAAGCCACGGTGGACGCCGAAATTGCGACCGACCTGGAGCGCCGCGGACACAGGCTCGATCAGCTGGTCAAGCCGCATGGCGCGGGCCAGGCGATCTGGATCGATCATGCCCGCGGTGCCCTGTTGGGCGGATCGGATCCCCGCAAGGATGGCTGCGCGCTCGGTTATTAAGGGAGGCGCTGGCATGATCACAATCGATCTCACCGGCAAGGCCGCGCTGGTCACCGGCGGCGCATCGGGAATCGGGCTTGCCACCGCGGAGTTCTTTGCCCGCGCGGGCGCCACCGTTGCGATCAATCACTTGCCCGAGGATCCCCGGGGCGAGCAGGAAGTGAAGCGGCTGCAAGCAGCCGGTCAGCACGTTGTCTCGGCACCCGGCAACGTCGGCAAGGCCGGCGAGGCCGAGCGAATGGTCGCCGCGGCGATCGAGCGCCTCGGGCGCCTCGACTATCTCGTCAACAACGCGGGCACTCCCGCCACCACCAAGCCGATCGATTTCGCCGACCTTGGCGCGATGACCGAGGAGTTCTGGGGCACCATCCTCTCGACCAATCTGATCGGTCCTTTCCGCTGCGCGCGGGCGGCGGCGAGCGCACTCAAGGCGGCCAAGGGCGCGGTTTGCAACACCGCCTCGGTCGCGGGACTGGGTATCGTCGGCAGCAGCATGGCTTACGGCGCGAGCAAAGCCGGGTTGATCAATCTGACCAAGAGCCTTGCGCGCGTGCTGGCACCGGAGGCGCGGGTCAATGCGGTGGCGCCCGGCTTCGTCGATTCACCGTGGACTCGGGCCTGGCCCGAGGAGCGCAAGGCCGATTACGCCAGCAAGGCGATGCTCGGCCGGGTCTGCAAGCCCGAGGACATTGCCGAGGTCATCTTCTTCCTCTGTGCGGGCGCCGCCCTCGTCACGGGACAGACCATCGTCGTCGACGGTGGGATGGCATAGTACCGGGAGCATTCGGACCCATGCAGAACCTCGGCATCAACGGCGATCGGCTCTGGCAGTCGCTAATGGAGATCGCGAAGATCGGCGCGACCGAGAAGGGCGGCGTCTGCCGCCTTGCGCTGAGCGATCTCGACAAAGCTGGACGCGAGCTTTTCATTCTCTGGTGCGAGCAGGCAGGCTGCACCGTGAGCGTGGACCGGATGGGCAACATCTTCGCCCGCCGTCCCGGACGGAATCCGGCGCTCGCGCCCGTGCTCGCGGGGAGCCATCTCGACACGCAGCCGACCGGAGGCCGGTTCGATGGCGTCTACGGCGTGCTCGCGGGGCTCGAGGTGATCCGCACGCTCAATGACCTCGACTACGAGACCGAGGCGCCCATCGAGGTCGTGTGCTGGACCAACGAGGAGGGCTCGCGCTTCTCGCCGCCCATGGTCGGCTCCGGCGTGTTCGCGGGCGTGTTCGAACTCGGCTACGCGTTGGAGCGGCCCGACAACGTCACCGGGGTCAAGCTGGGCGCCGAGCTGGAGCGCATCGGCTTCGCGGGCTCGTCGCCGGTGGGTGGCCGAGAGGTCGCAGCCTATTTCGAGGCACATATCGAGCAGGGCCCGATCCTTGAGGATCAGCAGAAGCCCGTGGGCATCGTCACGGGCGCCCAGGGTCAGCGCTGGTACGAGATCACCGTCACGGGCCAAGAGGCGCATGCGGGTCCGACGCCCATGCGCAAGCGCCGCGATGCTCTGGTGGGCAGCGCGCGCATGATCGACGCGGTGAACCGCATCGGCCTCGCGCACCCGCCCCACGCCTGCGCGACGGTGGGTTTTGCGCAGGTGAGTCCGAACTCCCGCAATACGATTCCAGGCCGCGTGTTCTTCACGGTCGATTTCCGCCATCCCGAGGATGCCGTGCTCACCGCGATGGACCAAGAGCTCCGCTCGGCCTGCGCCGAGATCGCCGGCACGATTGGTCTCGAGGCCGAGGTCAAGGAGTTCTGGTATTTTCCACCCACGCCCTTCGACAAGTCCTGCGTCGCGAGCGTGCGCAAGGCGAGCGAGACTCTGGGCTACCCGCACATGGACATCGTCAGCGGTGCCGGCCATGACGCCGTCTACATGGCGCGCGTGGCACCTACAGCGATGATCTTCGTGCCCTGTGTCGGCGGCATCAGCCACAACGAGATCGAGGACGCCAAGCCCGAGGATCTCGCCATGGGCTGCGCCGTCCTGCTGAACGCGGTCCTGGAGCGGGCGAACGCCGGCGCCGATAGCCCCAAGAAATCATAGGCCTCTCAATAACCCGAGATTTCCTGGGGATTCACAGGAGTTTATGCGTCGATCCGCGCATGGCGCGGCGGCGGTAAAATCATATATAAGCGGCGCGGCTTTGAGGTAATTGATCAGTCCCACGGGCCTGCGCCTTCCGGAGGCGCGGGCCCATTCGATCTGGATTCTCGAGTGGCCGCCAGCGAACTCCATCTCAAGCACGATCTCGCCTTCGAGGATCTGCACCGCCGCGAAGGCCTCGTGCGTCTCGATGCGGCGTTCGTCCAGTGGCTCGGCTCGGTCGACGTGGACCTGCACAATCGCTTGGCAGCGGCACGGCGCGATCCCGATGCGCTCGATGCCAAAGCGCATTCGCAGCTGCTGATCGATCTCGCGCCGCATCTCGAGGATTTCGTCGGCAACCTCTTTGGCATCGAGCCGGAGGTCCGAGCGCTCCAGGCGCGGCATCACGCGCTCGCACCGCTCTATGCGGTGAAGCGCCTCTTCGTGCAGCGCCGCGCGGTCAAGGGTATGACTCCCGAGAAGGCGGCGGCGCTCGATGGCCGCGCCCTCGGCCGCGAGCTTGAGACCTCGATGGGCGAGGCTCTGACGGAGTCGAACTACGCCGCGCACGTCTCGCGCTGGATGGCGGCGGAGGCCGACCACGCCGCCGCGCTCGATCTTGCTGCACGCTACGCAGCCTGGGCGACGCTTTCACCGGAGGGTCAGGCGCGGCACGGCCGCGGCGCGATCTTCAAGGTGCCGCACAAGCTCGAGTTGACGCATCTCATTCCCGTGGAGACGGTGGTGGAGCACGGCGTCACCATGCTGCGCCTCGGTCCCGAGCACCGGCGGGCGCGCGACGGCTTCGCGCTCACCGATCCCGGCATGGATCTGACGGCGGCGCTCGATCACGCCAACTACTGCATCTGGTGCCAC
>DASZHJ010000019.1:0-14555 GCA_035938015.1 Allostellaceae bacterium | reverse complement strand
ATGGTCGACAACACGCTGGCCTCGCCCTACCTCTGCCGGCCGATCGAGTGGGGCGCCGACATCGTGATCCACTCGACCACCAAATTCCTCTCCGGTCACGGTAACGCCATGGGCGGCATCGTCGTGGACTCCGGCAAGTTCGATTGGGGCCAGAACGACAAGTTCAAGAGCCTGACCGAGCCCGAGCCCGCTTATCACGGGCTGCGGTTCCAGGAGACGTTCGGCGATCTCGCCTACACTGTGGCGGGTCATGCGCTCGGCTTGCGCGACCTGGGACCGACGCTCTCGCCGATGAATGCCTTCCTCACCATCATGGGAATCGAAACGCTGCCGCTTCGCATGGAGCGCCACGTCAAGAACGCGCGAGCGGTGTCGGAATTTTTGGAGAGGCATCCGGAGGTCTCGTGGGTCTCCTACGCCGGGCTCAAATCGAGCCCGTACCACGCGCTCGCGAGAAAATATTTACCCAATGGCGCGGGCTCGATCTTCACCTTCGGCCTCAAGGGCGGCTACGACGCCGGGGTCAAGCTGGTGGAGGGCGTCGAGCTGCTCTCGCATCTCGCCAATCTCGGCGACACCCGCTCGCTGATCCTGCATCCCGCCTCAACGACGCACCGTCAACTCACCGAGGAACAGAAAATCGCCGCCGGCGCCGGCCCCGACGTCGTGCGGCTATCGATCGGTCTCGAGACCGTGGACGATATCATCGCTGATCTCGACCAGGCGCTCGCGAAGGCCGCGAAGTAAGGCAATCTCATGGACACTTCGGTCAAGGGGCTGCGCGTCATCATCACGGCCGGCGGTGCTGGCATCGGCCGGCGCATCGCGACGCGCTTTCACGAGCACGGCGCGCGGGTCTTCGCGTGCGACGTCTCGGAGCCGGCGCTCGCCGAGCTACGCGGCCTCGAGCCCAAGATCGGCACGGTACTGGCCGATGTCGGCGACCCCGCGGCGGTGAGCCGGCTTTTCGACACCGCGCTGTCGGCACTCGGCGGCTTGGATGTGCTGGTCAACAACGCCGGCATTTCCGGCCCGACCGCCGCCGCCGAGGACGTCATGCCCGCCGACTGGGACCGCACGATCGCCGTCAACATCAGCGGCCAGTTTTATTGCGCTCGGCTGGCGATCCCCGCCATGAAGGCCGCGGGCCGCGGTTCCATCGTCAATATCTCCTCGACCAGCGGCAAGACAGGTCTGCCGCTGCGCCTGCCCTACGCGGTCTCCAAGCACGCAGTCATGGGCTTCACCGAGACGCTCGCGCGCGAGGTCGGGCCGCACGGCATCCGCGTCAATACAATTTTGCCGGGCTTCATGAACAACGAGCGTAGCCGGCGCATCATCAAGGCGAAATCCGAGGCGCTGCGCATCACGCCGGAGGCCTATCTCGCGCAAGGACTGCAGTTCGTCTCGCTGCGCACCATGATCGAGGAAGTCGAGATCGCCGACATGGCGCTCTTCCTCTGCTCGCCCGCGGCCCATCACATCACGGGACAGGCAATCGGCGTCTGCGGAAACGTGGAGTACGAGCGATGAGTCCCTACTCCGCCGCCACCACCGCCGGTGTCGAGTATTTACTCCCCTCGCGCGGGAGGTAGATCGCTGCGGCGACGACGGTGACGCCGAGAGCGATCAGGATACCGAACATCCAGAGGAAATCCCCGGTCACGTCGAAGACGTAGCCGACCAGCGGCACGCCGAGCGCCGAGACGCCTTGGGCCAGGACGAACTTCGCGCCGAAGGCGGTGGCGCGCCAGCGACCGGGCGTGTAGCGCACGAGCAAGCTGTTCTCGGCTGGGCCGGTCATCACCTCCAGCGAGAACAGCAGGATCATCAGGCTCAAGAGCGGCAGCTCGGTTGCATGGATGAGCACGACCAGTACGGGTATCTGCGCTGCCCAGGTCCACAGATAGACCTGCTTGAGCGGATAGCGATCGGCCAGCAATCCGCCCACGATCGTGACGCCGGCGCTCACTAGGAACACCAGGCTGACGAGGCCGCCTGTCCCGAAGGTGCCGCCGCTGGTGAGCCCGGCGAGGCGCAGCTCAAACAGCTTCGGCAGTGAGACGGTCAGCATCTGCCACATGATGCCGGCGCATAGCATCGTGATGGAGAGCACGATGAAGACGCGCCGGACGTCCGCGCGCTCGGGCTCGGGCGTTGGCTTTCGGTCGGTCTTGAGCGCAACCACATGCCGGCCGCGCACGAGAAAGAACAGCACCGCGCCGAGCGCCATGCAGATCGCGCCCGGCACGATGAAGGCGGCGCGCCAGGACCAGAGGTCCGTCAAACCGCCCGCGACGAACGAGGCGACACCGACGCCGAGACTGCCGAAGATGCCGTTCCAGCCGAGCACTCGGCCGCGGTTCTCGGCGTTGCGCACCAGCCATGCCACGCCCACGGGGTGATAGATCGAGCCGAAGAGACCGATCGCCGTGAGGCCGATGGCGAGGCCCACGGGCCCGTCCGCCAACCCCGTCGCGATCGCGGCGGCACCGCTGCCGAGGAAGTAGATCACGATCATGTACTCGGCGCTCCAGCGGTCCCCGAGCCAGCCGGCGGGCAGCGCCGCCACGCCATAGAGCACGAAGCCCGGCATGGAGAGCGCCAGCAGCTCGCCGTAGCTCAGGCCATAGCGGCCCTCCAGCGCCAGCACCACCGTGGGGTAGAGCAGCATCAGCATATGGGTGAACAGATGGCCCACGTTGGCAAAGGCCAGCGACAGGGCCGCAGAACGTGGGCTCATCCGAAAGAATCCGTGAAGTTCTAAGTGTTGAGGCTGCCACGTTAAGTTCGAGCCGGCAACTCGCGAAGCCCGCAGGGCAATGCAGGGCTCCATTGCGCGCTTCAAAGAATCCGCAGGCGCATGCAGTAGGTAACCGACTCGAATGCTTGTTGAAGCATCAAAAGGCGATTACGATGATTTCTTCTCATGGGGGAGCCGCTTGCGATGTCTACGGCCGTCCTGACCGACACCAAGCCCTCCAAGCAGAACGCAACCGTCGTTGAGACGAAAGGTGAGCTACGACCCTCACCGGCCCAGCGCGCTTGGCTTTCTCGAGGGCTGAACCAACCCGGCGGAAAGCTGCCGCTGTTTGACGAGTGCGGCCAGCGCATGAGCCCGCGCACCATTCAATCCAGCATCGACCAAGGCTGGGCGCAGCCCTGGTTCGCGAACCCGACCAAGCCGGATTGGCTGGTCTGCAAGCTGACCGATCACGGCCGCGCGGCATTGCGGCGGCGCTGATTGCATCTGTCCCGTCTCGCGTTCCACATGCGGAACGTCCGCTAACCGCCTAGTATGAAGATGAAATGGTCGGGCATGTCAGATTCGAACTGACGACCCCCAGCACCCCATGCTGGTGCGCTACCAGGCTGCGCTAATGCCCGACCGAGAGATGCGGACTATAGGGGAACGCGCGCTTGCTGTTCAAGCCGCCGGCTGATGTTTTCAGGACGACCGGACCTTGCGGAGCAGTTCCCGCAGATCCGCGAGCTCCTTGCGGATCTCCCGAAGCAGGCTCTTCACGTCGGTTCGATCGTTGGCGGCCAGCGGAAGCGGAAGCGTGGTGGGCGCCAACAGCGGCTCATCTTCCTCGATGGTCATGGGCTCGGGCTGCTCCGGTGGCCTGAGCTGGCCCTCGCGCAGCAGCCGCTGCACACCCTTGATCGTGTATCCGTCCTCGTAAAGACATTGCCGGATGCGGCGGAGCAGGGTCACATCCTCGGGCCGGTAGTAACGTCGGCCTCCACCGCGCTTCAGCGGCCGGATCTGGGAGAACTTCGATTCCCAGAAACGCAGCACGTGCTGGGGCACAGCGAGTTCGCTCGCAACCTCGCTGATGGTGCGGAAAGCGGCGGCGGACTTCGCCTGCCGTCGGGCCGACGACGGATCGAAGAACTCCGGCACGGCAGCTTACCCCGCGGCGGGCTTTGGAGCGGCGCCGGCGCCGCTCAGCGCGGCGTTGACCTGGTCCTTGAGGACATGAGACGCCCGGAATACCAGCACCCTCCGCGGCTGGATCGGCACCTCCATCCCGGTCTTGGGATTGCGCCCCACGCGCTTGCCCTTCTTGCGCACTGTGAAGCTGCCGAAGGACGAAATCTTGACGATCTCCCCGCGCGACAGCGCGTGGGCGATCTCGTTGAGCACGGTCTCCACGAGCATGGCCGATTCGTTCCGCGAGAGCCCCACCTCCTGGTAGACGGCCTCGCTGAGCTGTGCGCGTGTTACGGTTTGCCCAGCCATGTGTGCTCCCCCGGCATGTGCGTTGACACAAAACTTTAACTCCGGCGGGAAAATCCGTCAATTACAGATGGTTGTAAAAAAGTGTTGAAGTTATTGTCCGGCATCGCCGCAGGATCACCAGCGGACCAGGCTCGCGCCCCAGGTCAGACCGCCGCCCATCGCCTCCAGCAAGACCAGCTGACCCCGTCGGATCCGACCGTCCGCCACCGCTTCCGCCAGTGCCAGGGGGACCGAGGCGGCGGAGGTGTTGGCATGGCGGTCGATCGTGATGACTACTTTTTCCGGGCTCAGGCCGAGTTTGCGCGCCATGCTGTCGATGATACGGCGATTGGCCTGGTGCGGGACCAGCCAGTCGATCTCACTCTCCTTGAGCCCATTGGCCGCGAGTGCCTCGTCCACCACCTCGGCCAGGCGTTGCACCGCATGACGGAACACTTCGCGCCCTTCCATCCGCAGAAGGCCCGAGGTCCCGGTGGTCGACGGGCCGCCATCGACGTAGAGCAGCTTATAGTTGCTGCCGTCGGAGTGCAGGTGGCTCGACAGGATACCGCGCGCGTTCGCCCCCTCGGCCGGTACCGCCTGCAGGACCACGGCACCGGCGCCGTCGCCGAACAGTACGCAGGTCGCACGATCCTGCCAGTCCAGAATCCGCGAGAATGTCTCCGCCCCGATCACGAGCGCTGTGCGCGCCTGTCCCGTGCGTAGCAAGGCGTCCGCAGTCGCGAGCGCATAGATGAACCCCGTGCACACCGCCTGCACGTCGAAGGCCGCGCCGCGGCTCATGCCGAGCCGCGCCTGAACCTTGGTCGCGGTGGCGGGAAAGGTGTGATCGGGCGTTGCTGTCGCCAGCACGATGAGATCGAGATCGTTGCCGGTCATCCCGGCCGATTTGAGCGCTTGGCGCGAGGCGGCGGTGGCGAGATCGGAAGTCAGCTCACCGACGGCGGCGACATGGCGCTGCCGAATGCCTGTGCGCTGCACGATCCACTCGTCGGAGGTCGCAAGCTGCTCGGCGAGATCCGCATTGGTGACGATCTTTTCCGGAAGGTAGCCGCCGACGCCGACGATCTGGGATCGGAACTCCATCTCAAACCGTGGCCGTCTTCGGCAACGCCCCATGGGCGTGCAAGCGAGCAAGCTCCTCGCGGATCTTGTCGAGGAAGCCGTTCGCTTTCATGTCGACGGCGACCCCGATCGCGTTAGCGAAGCTCAGCGCGTCTGCGCCGCCGTGGCTCTTCACGGCGATCCCCTGCAAGCCCAAGAAGACCGCGCCGTTGTACCGGCGCGGATCCAGCCGGCCGCGCAGCCGATTCAGCGCGCCGCGCGCGAAGATATATCCGATCCGGCCGAGCAGCGAATGCCGGAAGGCGGAGCGGAAGAACTCGATCACGAGCTTGACGGTGCCTTCCGCCGTCTTGAGGGCGATGTTTCCGGTGAAGCCATCCGTCACGATCACGTCCACCGTGCCCGCGCCGATGTCGTCACCTTCGACGAAGCCGTAGAAGCTGATGGGCGAGAAGGTGTCTCGGAGCCGCGCCGCTGCCTCGCGCACGGCATCATGCCCCTTGAGATCCTCGGAGCCAACGTTGAGCAGGCCCACCACCGGCTGGACCAGCCCGAGCACCGTGCGCGCGAACACGTCGCCGAGCAGCGCGAACTGCACGAGATTGTCGGCATCGCATTCGACATTGGCGCCGAGGTCGAGCATCACGCTCTCACCCCGCCGCGTTGGGAAATAGGAGGCCATGGCCGGCCGGTCGATCCCCGGCACTGTCCGGAGCACGACTTTCGACATCGCCATCAGCGCGCCGGTATTGCCGGCGGATACCACACAGTGCGCCTTGCCCTCGGCGACCGCATCGATCGCCAGGCGCATGCTCGACCTACGTCCAGACCTCAGCGCCTGCGATGGCTTCGCTTCACCGCTGACGGCTTCGTCGGTGTGGTGCACGGTGGCGCGGCGCGAGAGCTTCTTGTACTTCGCCAGCAGCGGCCGGATCTTGTCCTCGGCGCCGTACAACTGGAAGTGCACGTTCGGGAAGCGCTTCAGCGCGATATGCGCGCCGCGCACCACCATATCCGGTGCGTGGTCGCCGCCCATGGCATCGAGTGCGATGACGATCCCGTCGGCCACGGGCGTCGATACTCCCGTTACCGGCCCTTAGGCGTTCTCCGCTGCCACGGCGACCACCTCGCGGCCATCGTAATATCCGCAAGCCGAGCACATGTGATGCGGACGTTTCATCTCGCCGCAATTCGAGCACTCTACGTAGGTCGCGGGTTTCAGCGCATGATGCGAACGTCGCATGTTGCGACGGGATTTGGAGGTCTTTTTCTTCGGAACGGCCATGGAGAGAACTCACGACTGAGAGGGGGCCACGGAGGCGCGCTGCTTGTTAGCCAAAATCGTCCAGAATGGCAACTTATTACGCGGTTAATCCCCGATGCGCGGCTTGCCCGTAGCGCTCGCGGCGTCTCCCCGCCCCTCCAGGCTGGCACCAGGCGCGCGTGGATAGGGATCGAGTGCCAGCGCGAGCTGCTGCGCCACCGCCTCGCCAATATCGATTGCGTCCCCGTCGAAGGACTCCGCCACGTCGGTTTCGAGATCGACTATGACGGACTTACCGGGCTGGGTCGGCCCATAGAGCATCGTGAAGTCCTGCTCGAGTGCGCTCGCGACCGGTTCGAGGGAAACCACGCAAGCCTGCACGACCTCGGCACTGAGCCGGCCGCTCAGGCGAACCAGCCCGCCGCCGATGCGCTGCAGGCGAACCTCTGCCCCCAGCCGATCGAGGGACAGCAAATCGAAGCGACGCGCCAGCGCCTCCCGCTCCGCGGATTCCGCGGATATGGAATGGGCGGCTTCGTGGGCGCCGAGGCGGGCGAGTTCGACCCGGCGCGAGAACTCTGGCCGCACGGCTGTCATGGCGGAACCTCCGGGCCCATGGCATCCGACAAATCCATGAATTCAACTCGGCCCGCCCGCAGCTCCGAGAACGGCTGCGCCGCGAGGGCCGCGTGCTGGCGGCGTACATATCGAGCGAGCGTGGCGAGGTCCGCAAAGCGCGGCATGTCGATCGTGCCGTAAAGGTTGCGCCGAAGCGCCGCCTCAAGCGCGGCGTCGCCGGCCTCCGCGAGCGCCTTCTCATAGGCGCCGATCCGGCCAAAAAGCGCCTGCGCCATCGCCTTGACCCGGCGTCCCACGCCCAGATCGGCAGCACCCATCTCGCGCAGCGAGCGGTCCATGTCCGCGAAGAACGCCTCGAGGAGCGCGCGCGACAGGCCGGTGGCCGCCTCGGAGGGCTCGGACTTCAGTCGGCAAAGCACCAGGAATGCATGGAGCGCCAGGGTCTCGAAGCGGCCGTCGACAGTGTCCGGCACGCCCAGCGAGGCGAAGAAGTGCGGCTCGCGCGCTCGGTCTAAAATAGAGGCATAGAGAGCGGTGGCGGCGCGTGCCTCGCCCGCAGATCGAAGCCCGAATAGCTCACCAATACCCATGCGTTCAGCCACTTAGGCTAGAGCGGCGCAGTGATTGACAGGGGCGCTGGCGAAAGTGCACTGTCCGATTGCCGTTGGGACCGAGGGGAACCATGTCACGCCTGCTCCGCCGACTCGCCGTGGCAATCGCCGCAATCGCGTTGGCCGCCCCGCTCGGCGCCTGCAGCCCCACGGTCAGCGCACGGGGCAATCTGCCGACGGCGGACCAGCTCTCGCAGATCAAGCCCGGCGTCACCGACAAAGCGAGCGTGACGCAACTGCTGGGTTCGCCATCGAGCATCGCCAGCTTCGACGACACGACTTGGTACTATATCAGCCAGAAGAGCGAGGAACTCGCGTTCTTCAAGCCCGAGATTCGCGACCCCGAGGTCGTTGCGGTGACCTTCGACAAGGACGGCATCGTCAAGGACGTGCAAAAGCGCGCGAGCAAGGCGCCGCACACCGTCGAGCCCGTCGCCCGCACCACACCGGCGCCCGGCAAGGAACTCTCCTTCCTAGAGCAGCTCATCGGCAACTTCGGCAAGTTCAACACCAACAGCGCCGCCGGCAAGTAACGCGCGAGCGCCCGCTCAACCGAGCGAGGCCAGGATCGCCAGCAGCAGGATCGCCACGATGTTGGTGATCTTGATCATCGGGTTGACCGCCGGTCCAGCGGTATCCTTGTAGGGATCGCCCACGGTATCGCCGGTCACCGCGGCCTTGTGGGCCTCGGAACCCTTGCCGCCGTAGTGCCCCTCCTCGATGTATTTCTTCGCGTTGTCCCAGGCGCCGCCGCCCGAGGTCATGGAGATCGCGACGAAGAGGCCGGTCACGATGGTGCCGAGCAACATGGCGCCCACCGCGCTGAATGCCGCGCCACGGCCGCCGATCACGGAGATCACGAGGTAAAGTACGACCGGCGCCAGCACCGGCAGCAGCGACGGGATGATCATCTCCTTGATCGCAGCCTTGGTCAGCAGGTCGACGGCGCGGCCGTAGTCCGGCTTGCCCGTCCCTTCCATGATGCCCTTGATCTCCTTGAACTGCCGGCGAACCTCGATCACCACCGAGCCGGCGGCACGCCCGACGGCGGTCATGCCGAGCGCGCCGAAGAGGTACGGCAGCAATCCGCCGATCAGCAGTCCAATCACCACGTAGGGGTTCTGCAGCTGGAAGTCGACCTGCACGTTCGGGAAGTAGTGCGCGAGGTCGTTGGTGTAGGCCGCGAACAGCACCAGGGAGGCGAGGGCCGCCGAGCCGATGGCGTAGCCCTTGGTCACGGCCTTCGTGGTATTGCCGACCGCATCGAGCGCGTCGGTGAACTTGCGCACCTCTTTCGGCAGATCGGCCATTTCGGCGATGCCGCCGGCATTGTCGGTGACGGGGCCGTAGGCATCGAGCGCCACTACCATGCCCGCGAGCGCCAGCATGGTGGTCGCCGCGACCGCGATGCCGAACAAGCCCGCGATCAAATAGGAGCCGAGGATGCCGGCGCAGATCACGATCACCGGCAGAGCGGTGGCCTCCATCGAGATCGCCAGGCCTTGAATGACGTTGGTGCCGTGGCCCGTGACCGAGGCCTGCGCGATGGTTCGCACGGGGCGATAGGCCGTCGAGGTATAGTACTCCGTGATCCAGACCAGCAGACCCGTCACCGCCAGGCCCACCAGCGCGCAGCCGAACAGGCTACCACCCGAGAGCGTGGCTTTCGAAACCATGGCGATGCTGCCGCCAAAACCCACCAGCTGCGAGATCACGATCGCGATGAAGACCGCCGAGAGCCCGCCTGCGACGATCAATCCCTTATAGAGCGCGGCCATGATGTTCTGGCTCGCGCCCAACCGCACGAAGTAAGTGCCGACGATCGAGGCGACGATGCAGACCGCACCGATCGCCAGCGGCAACAGCATCATGGTGTCCCGCGCGGCGCCCTCGAAGAAGATCGCGGCGAGCAGCATGGTCGCGACCACGGTGACGGCATAAGTCTCGAATAGGTCGGCCGCCATGCCCGCGCAGTCGCCGACATTGTCGCCGACGTTATCGGCGATGACGGCGGGGTTGCGCGGGTCGTCCTCGGGAATGCCCGCCTCGACCTTGCCCACGAGGTCGGCGCCGACATCGGCGCCCTTGGTGAAGATGCCGCCGCCGAGCCGCGCAAAGATCGAGATCAGCGACGCGCCGAAGGAAAGTGCCACCAGCGCCTCCAGGATCGGCCGCACGTCGTCCCCGGGCAGCACCGTGCGCAGGAAGGCGTAGTAGACGGACACGCCGAGCAGGCCCAATCCCACCACGAGCATGCCCGTGATGGCGCCCGCGCGGAACGCGAGCGCCAGACCCGCGCCAAGCCCCGAGCGCGCGGCCTGGGCGGTGCGCACGTTCGCCCGCACGGAGATGTTCATGCCGATATAACAGGCGGCACCCGACAGTACGGCGCCGATGAAGAAGCCGATCGCGGTGTAGCGCCCGAGGGTCAATTCCAGAATGATCAGGATCACGACGCCGGCGAGCGCGATCGTGCGGTACTGGCGGTTGAGGTAGGCCCCCGCGCCCTCCTGGATCGCCGCGGCGATTTCCTTCATGCGCTCGGTGCCGGCGTCGGCATTCATCACGGAAATCGCCGTCACAACGCCGTAAACGACCGCAAGCAACCCAGCGGCCACGATGAGCCAATAGCCCGGAGTCATGGTCCCAGTCCTCTGATTCGATGAGCGTCCCTGGTTCCCCCTGGGACGAAAGGCGGCCGGAACATGCCAGAACGGCCCGGTGGAGGCAACACGCGAGGGTCTGGGACAGAGCGTCGCGGCAAGGGCCTATCGCTAGCGTTGCCGCTCGACGAGTTCCAGGATCAGGACCTGCCGTACCACGCCTTGACCCAACACCCGGTCGGCGGTTTGCGCGAGCCGCTGCTTGATCGATCCCTCGACGGCGACGCGAGACGTGCCGCTGCGCTGCGCGAACATGGCGTAGAGGTCGCGCAGGAACGCGTCGATCACAGCGGGCTTCTTCTCGGCGATGCTGTCTGCCTTGAGCCCCTCGGCCAGCTCGAGAGCGATGCCGACGCTGATCTGTCGGGTCACCTTATTGCCCTCGATCACGGGGATGTTGAAGAGCGGCAGCTTCACGAAGGTTGGACCCGAAACCGCCGGTCCCGGCGTCCCCTCGGGGCTCTCCTCTCCCGCGGCCGACGCGGGAATGGCCGGCAGGCTCAGACCGGCAGACACGATGAGCGCCAGCAGCCATCGTCGGACCCTGCAACCTGGCGAACCCATGAGCACGGTGACCCGCAAGCGGCTTTTCGCCTCAAATCGTCTCGGCGGATTGCCGAGCAGTTTCGGCTTTCCAGGCATTTGCACGTGCGCGGTCGGTTTCATCGCTGTCGATTTGCGGGAGCGACAGCAGGCTCATGCCGCTGAGAAGGCGATCGGGACGGCGCCCGATCAACTCGAGGATCGGACGTTGCCTGAAGAATCCCGACCCGAAGGCATAGCGGTACGTCAGCTCCGGTAATAATAGCATGCTCGGTACAGCGAGACGGGACATTTCCGGCATATCGCCGGAGACATGAGGCGCTGTCCCCGCGACTGCTCATAGCCGTCCAGAAAAATGACAGGCACTCGGCGCATCCGTGCGATCCAAAACTATTCCGACAGGGCCATATTGACGGCCCTTTCCCGACCTAATCAAATTAGAATTGCGATGGTCTAGTAGCCTCGATGGCCGGGATTTGCCGTCTCCCTCGCCGCGCTTCCGCCGGTTACCACGCCCGGCATTCCAGAGTGCTTCGGCTTTCCAGCCCCCCATGCCTAGGGTAGCGCTGTCGCCAAACTGTCATATTGACGGAGACCCTCGTTCGGGCAATAGTGAATGAACGTTCACTTAGACATCAGGACCATGGTGCGGTCGACAGACACCAAGACCGCGATCGAGCAGGCAGCCTTGCGGCTCTTCGTCGAGCGCGGCATCGCCGAGACCTCGATCAAGCAGGTGGCGCGCGCGGCGAAGGTCTCGCAAGGCGCCATGTACAATCACTACGTCAGCAAGGACGAGCTCTCCTGGCAGCTCTTCGCGCGGAACTTCTCCGAGATCGGCCACGCGCTCCGGCACCGGGCACAGGAGCATCGCGACCTGGAGGCTCAGTTCCGCGCCATGGTGCGCTACGTGTTCGAGCGCCTCGATGAGGACTGGCTGTTGGTCACCTATGTGTTCTCGGCTCGGCACCATCATCTCCGGCGCGTCGACCGCAGAATGGGCAACCCCTACCTGGCGTTCCGGAACGTGATCTCGCGCGCCATGAAGCGGCGCCAGATTCCCCGGCAGGATCTCGATCTCGCGGCATCGCTCGTCACCGGCGCCATCATCCAAGTCATCGACACGCGCATCCTCGGCCGGATCGCCGGCGGTCTGCCGGACCAGGCGGACCGGGTGGCGCGCGCTCTCGTGGGGTTGCTCGGAGCCGGTCCATGAACGGTTTTGTTTCGGTCATTATGAATGAATGTTCATTCTAAGCCTACACATCGAAGGGGGAGGACGAAAATGCTAACGACGATCGACAATCTGCGCGAGGTCGCCCGACGCTGCAGCGCCGGCGAGCCCTTGCCGGCGGGTCTCTCGGCCTGGCTCGGCAAGTCGCTCGGCGAGTTTCTCTCGCACCGTCAACGCAGCATCGAGGGTGCGCTGGGCCTCGTGTGGGCGCGGGGCGGTGTGCCGTGGTGGCTCGAGGAGGCCATGCGCACACGCGACGCGGCGCTCCGCGAATTGGCCCGGCGCTTTTATGACGGCCAAGCCGTGTCTCGCCAGGCCGCTGCCATCTACCGCGACTCGCTCCGCTACGCGGCATCGCGTTGGCGCCGCGACCGCAGGACCGAGGAGCTACCGGCCGAACACCTCGGTACGCCCTACGAATGTCTGTGGCGCGCGTTCAAATCCGGCGCCGCGATGCCGATTGGCGACCGGCAGCTCCGCCACATCCTGACGCGGTGACGCCAAGCGCGGAACGCCTGTCGCAAGGAGCTGTGATGCTCGACTTGCCCGATACGAAGCCTTTGCTGGAGCGCCTGTTCCGGCCGGCGGCGCGCGTCTGCAGTCGCCGCGGCGTGCGACCCAACACGCTGACGGTCATGAGCCTGTCCGCATCGGCCCTCGCCGGCGTGCTCGCGCTCGAATACCCCACGGCGACATGGCCGCTCCTGACCGTCCTCGCCGCGATGCTGCTGCGGCTGGCCCTCAATCACATGGACGGCATCCTCGCGCGCGAGCACGGCTTGAAGACGCCTTGGGGCGGCCTGCTCAACGAGATCGCGACGCCCGCGGAGGACATGGCTCTTTATCTTCCGCTGGCAGCCCGGCCCGAGATGCCATCGGCGCTCATCGTCTCGGTGGTGATGCTGGGCGTGCTGGTCGAGGTCGCGGGTCTGTCGGCCGTCGCTCTCGGCAGCGCCCGCCGCTTCGATGGGCCGATGACCAAGGTCCCGCGCGGCACATTTTTTGGTGTGCTCGCCATCGCCACCGTGCTGGGCTTGGCGCCAGGGCCCTGGGTCCAGCCGGCGCTCCTACTCGTCCTGGGCCTGCTCGTGGTGACCGTGGGCAATCGCCTGAGCCGCGCGGTGCGGGAGGTTTCGCCATGACCTTGGGCGCGCTTTCGCCATCGCTCGTTTTCGTGTTGACGGGGATTTTCGCGCTTTTGTTGCTCGCGACCTCGAGTATCGGCGCCGCCAGCGCCGCGATGCGCCTCTTCGGCAGCCCGGCCTGGGTGCTCGCCTCGCCGATCCTGCCGGAATTGCGGGCGCGGCTGCGCTCCTGGTGGATCATGGCCGCGAGCTTCAGCGCGTGCCTGATCCTCGGTCGGACCATGTCGCTCGCGTTCTTGGCTTTGGTGAGCTTCCTGGTCTTACGCGAATACCTGACCGTGACGCCGTTCCGTGCCGGCGACCGCATCGGCCTGTTCGTCGCTTATGCGATGATCCCGCTGCAATACGGCTGGATCGCCCGCGGCCATGCGAGCGCCGCCGCGATCGTGCCGATCGCCGCCCTGGCAACGCTCGGCTCCGTTACGGCCCTGCGCGGCAGCCCCCAGGATTTCCTGCGCAGCTCGGCGCTGGTCATCTGGGGCGTTCTGGTCGCGATCGTGGCGCTCGGACACCTGGCGCTCCTCGTCACGATTCCGGCCTCGCTCGCCTATATCGCGGGCGGGCCGGGTCTACTGCTGTTCCTGGTCTTCGTGTGCCAGATCGGGGACGTCGCGCAGTACGTCGCCGGCAAGACCTTGGGCCGCCGCCGAGCCGTACCGGCGATCAGTCCCAACAAGACCATCGCCGGCTACGTGAGCGGCCTCGCCGCGACCACCCTCGCTGCGACGTTGCTCGCGCCCTACCTGACGCCGATCGGGACTGCCGAGGGTCTGCTCGTCGGGGGTGCGCTCGGTCTGTTGAGCTGCCTCGGCGGGCTCACGATCTCGGCGGTGAAGCGCGATCTCGGCATAAAAGACATGGGCCGGCTTCTGCCGGGTCACGGCGGCGCGCTCGACCGCGTCGACAGCCTCGTCTTCGCGGCACCCTTCTTCTATCACTATCTCGTCCTCGCGCACTGAGGTGACAGCGATGAAAGATCTGCTGCGCGCGTGGTCTCATCGACTCGTCGTTCGGCCCTTGATCCGCGGCCTGTGCGGACTGCGGGTAAGCCACGCCGAGCGGCTGCCCAGGACAGGGCCTGCGATCCTCGTCGCCAACCACAACAGCCATTTCGACACGCTGGCGCTTTTTGCGCTGTTCTCGCCGCAGGAGGTGGCGAGGCTTCACGCCGTGGCGGCGGGAGATTATTTCAGCCCGGGATCGCT
>DASZHJ010000018.1:0-13224 GCA_035938015.1 Allostellaceae bacterium | reverse complement strand
GGTCGGCTAAGGCCTTACAGCTAACGGCTAAGAGCTACCTTCATGGACGGCCTCACCATTGCCATTGCGCAGCTCGACCCCACCGTGGGCGATATCGCCCACAATGTGCGAAAGCTGCGCGAGGCCCATGCGGAATCGGCGCGTCAGGGAGCGGACCTGGTGGTGGCAACCGAGCTCGGCGTCTCCGGCTATCAGCCGGAGGACCTCGTGCTCAAGCCCGCGTTCGTCGCGGCGTGCGAGGCGGCAGTGCGCGAGCTTGCCGCCGTTACCCGCGACGGTCCCGGCATGATCGTGGGATCGCCATGGTCCGAGAACGGCAAGGTCTACAACGCGGCTGTCCTCCTCGAGGGCGGGCGGGTCTTGAGCGTGCGCTTCAAGCACGAGCTGCCAAATTACGGCGTCTTCGACGAGAAGCGGGTGTTCGCGGCGGGACCGGCGCCGGGCCCGATGGCGTTCCGCGGCGTGCGGCTCGGCGTCATGGTCTGCGAGGACTTGTGGTTTCCCGATGTTGCCGAGACCTTGCAGGAGTCCGGCGCCGAGTTGCTGGTCGTGATCAACGGCTCGCCTTTCGAGACCGACAAGCGCGACCAGCGGCTGTCGCTGGCGGTGGAGCGCATCAAGGAGACCGGGTTGCCGCTGCTCTACGTCAATCAGGTCTGCGGCCAGGACGAGGTGGTCTATGACGGTGCCTCCTTCGCACTCGACGCCGAGTGCGGACTCAAGGCGCAGGCGCCGGATTGGCGCGAGATTGTACTGACGACGCAGTGGCGGCGCGAGGGCGCGGGCTGGACCATCGATCCGGGTCCCACCGCCGCGCCCAGCGAGGGGCTCGAGGCCGTCTATCAGGCGCTGGTTCTTGGCCTCAGGGATTATGTCGAGAAGAATCGGTTCCCCGGTGTGGTGCTGGGGCTTTCCGGCGGCATCGATTCCGCGCTCACGGCGGCAATCGCGGTGGATGCGTTGGGGTCGAGCCGCGTGCACGCGGTGATGATGCCGTCGCCCTATACCTCGCTCGAGAGCCTGGAGGATGCGGAGGCGGTGGCGAGGCTCCTCGGCATCGATTACCGGACCATCAGCATCGAGCCCGCGATGACGGCCTTCGCGGCCATGCTGAAGGACTCCTTCGCCGACCGGCAAGCCGACATTACCGAGGAGAACATCCAGTCGCGCGCCCGCGGCCTCACGCTGATGGCGCTCTCCAACAAATTTGGCTGGATGGTGGTGTCCACCGGCAATAAGTCGGAGATGTCCGTGGGCTATGCCACACTCTACGGCGACATGTGTGGCGGCTATGCGATCCTCAAGGACGTCTACAAGATGACGGTGTTCGCGCTCTCGAAGCTGCGCAATCAAGCGCGGCCCGCCGGGCTCAAAGGCCCTGACGGTCGCGTGATGCCCGAGCGCGTCATCACCAAGCCGCCCTCGGCCGAGCTCAAGCCCAACCAGCGCGACGAGGACAGCTTGCCGCCTTACGCGGTGCTCGACGACATTCTCGAATGTCTGGTCGAGCATGAGATGCCCGTGGACGCCATCGTGGCGCGCGGTCACGAGGAGGCGACGGTGCGCCGCGTCTGGCAGATGCTCGATCGCGCCGAGTACAAGCGTCGGCAGGCGCCGCCCGGCGTCAAGATCACCCGCCGCGCCTTCGGCCGCGACCGCCGCTACCCCATGACCAACCGCTTCCAGGGCCCGGTCTCCGCCGCGGCCGCGCTGGTGAAATCGCCGGTGCGCTCGTGATGCCGGCGTCGCCCTCACCCTCCCATCGCCTGACGGCGATGGGTCCCTCCCTCTCCCGCCCAAGCGCGGGGGAGGGGCTATTCACGCCGAGCGCCTGCTTGTCCATCGCCCACAAAGCGCACGAAGCGGGAGAGGGTGACCGGCGCGAAGCGGCGACCGGGTGAGGGTAAGCCTCAATGACCAAGGTCCGCTTCGCGCCGAGCCCGACGGGGCGGCTCCATCTGGGGAACGCCCGCACCGCGCTGGTCAACTGGCTCTTCGCGCGCAAGAGCGGCGGGCGGTTCCTGCTCAGGCTCGATGACACCGACCGCGAGCGCTCGCGCGAGGAGTTCGCGGCGGCGATCGAGACGGATCTGCGCTGGCTCGGCCTCGACTGGGACGAGTACGAGCGGCAGTCGGCGCGGCTCGACCGCTACGCCACGGCGGCCGAGCGCTTGAAATCCGCGGGTCTGCTCTATCCCTGCTTCGAGACCGCTGAGGAGCTCGACCTCAAGCGCAAGCTCGTGCAGCAGCGGGGCCAGCCGTGGATCTACGACCGCGCGGCCTTGGCGCTCGATCCCGCTGAGATCGCGCGCCGGATCGCCGCCGGCGAGGCGCCGCACTGGCGCTTCAAGCTCGAGCACCGCGCCGTCGCCTGGGACGATCTCGTGCGCGGGCGCACGGAGCTTCACGGCGGGCATCTGAGCGACCCCGTGCTGATCCGCGCCGACGGCATGCCGCTCTACACCTTCACCTCGGTGGTGGACGACGTCGAACTCGGGGTTAGCCACGTGATCCGCGGCGAGGATCACGTCACCAACACCGCCTTCCAGATCCAGATCTTCGAGGCGCTGGGCCACGAGGCGCCGGAGTTCGCGCACCTCTCGCTGATCACGGGCAAGGGCGGCGAGGCACTCTCGAAGCGCATGGACAGCCTGAGCCTCGCCTTGCTGCGCGAGAGCGGTGTCGAGCCGATGGCGGTGAACAGCCTATTGGCGAAGCTCGGCACCTCCGATGCGGTGGAGCCGCGCCTCGATCTCGCCGCAGTGGTGGCGGAATTCGATCTGAAAAAATTCGGCCGCGCGCAGCCGCATCTTGATCCCGCGGAGCTCGGCGCGCTCAACGCGAAGCTGCTGCATCAGACGCCGTTCGAGGCCGTGGCGGCGCGGCTGCCGAAGGGCGCCACGCGCGCCTTCTGGGAGGCCGTGCGACCGAATCTCGAGCGCGTGGCCGACGCCGCTTATTGGTGGCGGGTCTGCGGGGGCGAGATCGCGCCCATGCTAGCGCCGGCGGACGCTGAGTTCCTGGTCAAAGCGGCGGAGCTCCTGCCGCCCGAGCCCTTCGATGCCACGACCTGGAAGAGTTGGACCGACCGCGTGGCGGCCGCCACGGGGCGCAAGGGTAGGGCCTTGTTTCATCCTGTGCGCCTCGCGCTCACCGCGCGGGAGCAGGGTCCGGAGCTCCGGGCTTTGCTGCCGTTGATCGGGCGCGAGCGTGCGCTAGATCGCTTGCAGGGAAAAGCCGCCTAGCGATCTCCGCTCATTCGGCGGACCCAATTCTGGCCTCATGAAAGCCGCACCTCTTCTCGCATTGCTGGTGAGCCTCGGTATCACGCTGCCGGCCGTGGCGGCGACGGAGGCGTGGCAAGACTTCAAAATGCCCGGCACGGATTTCGTGGTATCGACGCCGGGCAAGCCCAAGGTGACGCAGGACGGCGTCGACCGCGACGGCGTCGCCGCCAAGACCGCTCAGCTGAAGCAGGGCGAGGTGGACTATTCGATCACCCACACGGTCTATCCCGGCGGCTACGTTTCCCGGGGCACCGCGGTGATCGATCTGCTCAACTCCGCACGCGACAGCCTAGCGGCGTCGGTCGCGGGCCGGGTTGCCAACGAACGCCGGTTCACGATCGGGGATGCGCACGCCTCGGAATTCGTCATCAATGTGCCGCAGAGCGCGGCCGATCCCAAGCCGCAAGCGGCCAAGGTCCGGCTCTACGTCCGGGTGGTTGGCCCCACCGTGATCGTTGATCAATGCGTCGCCCTCGGGCCGCGCGGTTCCGAGGCGGACCCGTGGGCGCGGCGGTTCCTGGACTCGATCCGGTTCGCCCAAGACTGAGCCCGCGCTTCTGCGCGGCGGCGTGGACCCCCGCGGCCGAATCTGTTACCCCTCGGCATCCTCGAGGTCATTCGGATCGAAGCCGCCGTGCCGCTTACGCTCTACAACACGCTCACCCGCCGCAAGGAAGTTTTCCAGCCGCTCGATCCCGCGCGCGTGCGCCTGTATGTTTGCGGCCCCACGGTCTACGACTTCGCGCATATCGGCAATGCGCGGCCGGCGATCGTGTTCGACGTGCTCTATCGGCTGCTGCGCCACGAGTACGGGGCGGAGCATGTGACCTATGTCCGGAACATCACGGACATCGACGACAAGATCAACAAGGCGGCGCGCGACAAGAACGAAACCATCCGCGCGGTGACCGAGCGCACCGCGAAGGCTTATCACGAGGACGTCGCGGCGCTCGGCAACTTGGCCCCCGATTACGAGCCGCGCGCGACCGATCACGTCGAGAAGATGATCGCGATCATCAAGACGCTGATCGAGCGCGGTCACGCTTACGAGGCCGAGGGCCATGTGCTGTTCTCGGTCGCGAGCATGAAGGATTACGGCAAGCTCTCGCGCCGGAGCCAGGACGAGCTCTTGGCGGGCGCGCGGATCGACGTGGCGCCCTACAAGCGCGACCCCGGCGACTTCGTGCTCTGGAAGCCCTCGACGCCGGATCTGCCGGGCTGGGAGAGCCCGTGGGGCCGCGGCCGGCCCGGCTGGCACATCGAGTGCTCCGCCATGGCCGAGAGCTTCCTCGGCGAGACCTTCGACATTCATGGCGGCGGGCTCGACCTCATCTTTCCGCACCACGAGAATGAGATCGCCCAGAGCGAGTGCGCTCACGGCGGCAAGGCACTCGCCCGCTATTGGGTGCACAACGCCTTCGTCAATTTCGAGGGCGAGAAGATGTCGAAGTCGCTCGGCAACTTCCGAACCATCCGCGACGTGCTGACGCACGCGCCTGGCGAGGCCGCGCGCCTGGCGATGCTGACTGCGCATTACCGCGACCCCCTCGACTTCACCGCCGAGCGCCTGGCCCAGGCCAAGCAGAGCCTCGACCGCTATTACCTGGCGCTGCGCGGCGCCGAGGATGTGGCGCCCACGGCAAGCGATCTGCCGGAGCCGGTGCGGGCGGCGCTGGCGGATGACCTCAACACGCCGCTGGCGCTCACCGAGCTGCATAAGACCCTGACCGAGCTCAACAAGGCCGAGAGCATCGTCGAGAAGGCGCGGCTCAAGGGTGCGCTGCTGGCGGGCGGATTGGTGCTGGGCTTGCTGCAGCAAGATCCGGAGGCGTGGCTCCGCGGCGGTGCGCAGGAGACGACCGAGATCGAGACCGCGATCGCCGCGCGCAACGCCGCGCGCAAGGCCAGGAACTTCGCCGAAGCCGACCGCATCCGCACCGACCTCGCGCTGAGGGGCATCCTCCTCGAGGACAAGCCCGACGGCTCCACGCTGTGGCGCAGAGGGAGTTAGGGACCGCATGGCCGCCGAGCGCATCTCGATCTACGACACCACGCTGCGCGACGGCGCGCAGACGCAGGGGGTGGATTTTTCCGCCGCCGACAAGGTGGTCTTGGCGCGCCAGCTCGACCAGCTCAGGATCGACTATGTCGAGGGCGGCTGGCCCGGCGCCAATCCAACCGACGACGCGTTCTTCGCGAGCCCGCCCGTCCTCAAGCACGCGCGGCTCGCGGCTTTCGGCATGACGCGGCGGTCGGGCCGCAGCGCGGCCAACGACCCCGGGCTTGCCGCGACACTCGCGAGCGGTGCCGCGGTCGCAACGATCGTCGGCAAGACCTGGGACTTTCACGTGAGGGTGGCGCTCGGCGCCGAGCTCGCGGAGAACGTCGACATGATCGCGGAGTCGATCGCGCATCTCCGCGGCAGGCTCGACGAAGTCATCTTCGACGCCGAGCATTTCTTCGACGGCTACAAGGCAAACCGCGGCTATGCGCTCGATTGCGTCAAAGCCGCGCATGCGGCGGGTGCGCGCTGGATCGTGCTGTGCGACACCAATGGCGGCGTATTGCCGGACGAGGTCGAGCGGATCGTGGGCGAGGTCGCCCGTCTCGTTCCCGGCGACCGGCTCGGCATCCACTGCCACAACGACACCGAGAACGCGGTGGCGAACTCGCTCGCCGCCGTGCGCGCGGGCGCGCGGCAGGTGCAGGGCACGCTCAACGGCCTCGGCGAGCGCTGCGGCAATGCGAACCTCGTCTCGGTCATTCCCTCGCTCATGCTGAAGATGGGCTTCACGACCAGCCTCGGCGAGGCCGGACTCAAGCGGCTGACCCACGTCTCGCGCCTCCTCGACGAACGCCTGAACCGCTCGCCCGACCGCCACGCGGCTTACGTCGGCGAAGCCGCCTTCGCGCACAAGGGCGGGCTCCACGTCTCCGCCGTCGAGAAGGACCCGCGCTCCTACGAGCACATCGATCCCACCGCGGTCGGCAACCGCCGGCACGTCGTGGTCTCCGATCAGGCTGGGCGCTCCAACCTGCTGGCGCGGCTGCGCGAGATCGGCATCGAGGTCGAGCCCGCGCATCCGAAGCTGGGCACGCTGCTCGAGCAGGTGAAAGCGCGGGAGTTCGACGGCTATTCCTATGACGGCGCCGAGGCGAGCTTCGAGCTGATGGCGCGCCGCCTCATCGAGAGCGTGCCCGAGTATTTCAAGCTGCAGAGTTTCCGCGTGCTGGACGAGCGGCGCTGGAACGCGCGCGGCGAGCTGGTGACGCTCTCGGAAGCCACCATCAAGGTCGAGGTCGGCGGCCAGCGCGCCATGACAGTCGCCGAGGGCAACGGACCCGTGAACGCTCTCGACACCGCGCTCCGCCAGGCGTTGATCCCGGTATTTCCGGAGCTCGCGGACGTGCGGCTGACCGATTACAAGGTGCGCATCCTCACGCCGCAAGACGGAACCAAGGCGGTGACGCGCGTGATGATCGAGACCACCGGCGGCGGCGGCGAGACCTGGTCGACGGTCGGCGTCTCCACCAACGTGATCGACGCGTCCTATCTCGCCCTCCACGACAGTCTCACCTATAAGCTCTGGCGGGCGGGACGGCGGTAGGAATGGCCGGCACCAATCGGCGGCGGCTCAGGATCGCGGAGGGGCCGGCGGTGATCTTGGTCGAGCCGCAGCTCGGCGAGAACATCGGCACGGCGGCGCGCGCCATGCTGAACTGCGGGCTCGGCGAGCTGCGCCTGGTGAAGCCGCGGGACGGCTGGCCCAACGACAAGGCGATCACCTCGGCGAGCGGCGCCGACATCGTGGTGAACGGCGCCCGGCTCTTCCCCTCGATCGCGGATGCCATGGCGGAGCTCCGGCACGTCTATGCGGCGACCGCGCGCAACCGACACATGGTGAAGCGGATCATCACGCCCGATGTCGCGGCAGCCGAGATCCGAGCCCACATGGCGGCGGGCGAGAGCTGCGGCATTCTCTTCGGGCCCGAGCGTACCGGTCTCACCAGTGATCAGGTGTCGCTTGCGGAAACCGTGATCACGGTGCCGCTCAACCCCGCCTTTTCTTCGCTCAACCTGGCGCAGGCGGTGCTGCTGCTGGGTTACGAGTGGTTCAAGACCGCCGACGAGACGCCGTCGCAGGCGCTGCACGTCGGCCACAGCCGGCCCGCGACCCAGGCGGAGTTCGAGCGCTTCTTCGATCACCTCGAGGAGGAGCTGATCCTCAACGGTTTCCTGCGCGACCGCGAGAAGCGGCCGAGCATGGTGCGCAACCTGCGCTCCCTCTTCCTGCGCGCCCAATGCACCGAGCAGGAACTCCGCACGCTCCACGGCGTGGTGACGGCCTTCGCGGGCCCGCGCAGGCGCGCAAAGAAGAAAGCGGCGCGGTGAGGAGAGCAATTCCCGTCAGGCAGGAGCAATCCCCTCGCCCTTCCCTCTCCCCCGACGCGGGGGAGAGGGTTGCGCAGGCTTAGCGAGCGAAGCGACCCCCGGGGTCGAAGAGCCCGGGGGTGGGTGAGGGGATGCTTCCATAGATCGCTTTAACGCTGCCGCGCGGGCACCAGCGTTGCGCGGTGGGTGCGGGTGTGGAAGCGCCAGATCGCGATGAGCTCGCGGCGGCGCTGGCCCACGAGGGCGGCGCTCGCGAGGAACAACAGCAGCAAGCCGAGGGGATCGCCGCCGAGGATGAACACGCGAGCGAACAGCGTGACGAAGGCGGTGCCGCTGAGCGTGAGCGCACCCACCGCGGTGCATCCCGGCACGAACAGCAGGCTGGCGCCCAGCACCTCCACCACCACGGTGAGATAGCGCAGCCCCTCGAGCAGGCCGAGGACGAAGGACGGTGAGACGCCCTGCGATGGCCAGATGTGGCCGGATTGTGCCCAGCTGCCGTCGGCGAGGCTCAGCGCGTGCAGGAGGAAGGCCGAGGCGATGCCCACGCGTCCCAGCCAGGACGTCATGCGATAGCCCGTCAGGACTTTGAGCCGGGAGCCGCGCGGTCGAGAGCGTGCCATCGCTGCGCATCCTTCTAGAGGCGAACAGAGGCCGCGGCCTCGTGGGTCGCCATCTTGGCTCCCGCCCGTGTCGTGTTGTTTGGAGAAAGCTTTAGAGTTGTAGCGAGGCGAGGCCAGCTCAGTCGCCGGTTATCCAGTTGAAGAACTGGCGAATGAGCCCGGGACGCTCGGCCCCGCCGCTGGGCGCTATCGCGGGCGGAGACGTCGGCGCAGGCGGCTGGCCGTTCTTCGTCACCGACAGGTTGAATGAATTGCCGGAAAAGCTATAGCTGCCGGAGGGAGGCGCGGGCGGCTTGATGCTGCCGCCAGGAGACGCACCGGGTCCACGAAGCTCGGGGCCGGCGATGAAATGCGCGAGGCGTGGCGCGCTCGGACCATGCACCGTAAAGGCGCGCGCCTCGGCAATCATTGCGGCGGTCGCGGCGGTGAGCGTGCAAATCCAGACGCACGACCGGTTCATGGCGAGAGGACCCCCCGGGGCGCATTGCGCCCAGCATCCGAGCCTCGACCGAGCCTCGGCCATCCCCTGATGGCCAAGCGTCGCACCCAGCCTAGCAACACCGCCCGCGGAGCGGTAGCGGGCTCAAGCGGGCCGCTCGCCTCGCCGATGGCCGCGATTTCGGGAACCTCGGTTTCGGCCAGCGGCAACGAGATATCGACGATCAGCCCGCGCGGGCTGGCGTTGCGCGCGGCGATGCCGCCGCCGTGCAGCCGCACGGCGCGCTCGCAGATCGAGAGCCCGACGCCCGTGCCGCCCGTCTTGCGCGCGCGCGCCTGGTCGACGCGGTAGAATGGCTCGAAGAGATGCGCCAGCGCCGACTCGGGCACACCGGGGCCGTGATCGCGGATCTCCAGTTGGGCCGAGCGCCCATCCGGGCTCGAGAGCGCGACCTCGACCTTGGTTCCCGGCGGCGTGTAGAAGATCGCGTTGCGCACGACGTTCTCGATCGCGCGGCGCAGCAAGTCCTCGTCGCCCGCGACCAGGAGCGGTCGGCCGTGCTGGTGCAGCACGACGTCGCCCATGCGCGTCGGCGACTCGTAGGTCGCGTCCGACAGCACCCGCTCGACGACGGCGCCGAGATCGACGGTGGCGAGCGGCGTCAGCGACGGGGCCTGCTCGAGCTTCGCCAAGGTCAGCAGCTCACCCGCCAGCATCGAGAGCCGCTCGAGCTCGCGCTCCATGCGATCGAATTGCCGGGGTGCGTAGGTCTGCGCGGTGCGGCGCGCCAGGCCGAGCGCCACGCTGAGCCGGGCGAGCGGGGACTTGATCTCGTGCGAGATGTCGCCGATCAGTCGCCGCTGCGCGTCGATGAGATCGGCAACCCGCTCCGCCATCTGGTCGAACTCCCGCACCAGGCCCGCGGCCTCGTCGCTCCGGTTGGCGAGCTTGCCGCCGACGCGCGCGGTCAGATCGCCCTGGGCGAGCCGGCTCGCGGCGCTCCGAAGCTCGGAGATCGGGCGTGAGAGGTAGCGCGCCACGCCATAGCTCAACCCGGCACAGCTCAGCAGCTCCAGCAGGATCATGATCCGCAGGCTCGACCGGCGGTCCTTCGGCGTCTGCGGCAAGCCGCCGGCGATGGCGTGTACGGTGAGGCAATAGTCGCCCTCGAGCCCGCTCGCCGCGATCGTGGTGGTATTGCCGTCGACCGCGTGCGGCGCGCCGCCCTGCGCGCCCTCCGCGGTCGCGGCCGCGGGCGTGCAGGAGTTCCCCGAGGGCGTTGCCTGCAGCCGGAGTTGCAGCAGCGTGTCCTCGCCGGTCTTGGTGAGGAACTCGTCGAGCGCCTCCGGTCCGAACTTCTCCAGCAGGACCACGGCGGTGTGCGCATAGGCCGACCAGGCGTTGTTGATGGCGCCCTCGGAGTCCGGAATGTAGAAGGTGACGAGCGCCAGGATGCTGCCGAGCGTCAGCACCTGGGCGAAGACCGACCAGATGAAGATCTTGCTGAAGAGCGTGCGCGGCATGGCTCTCATGGGCCGAGCGTCACTCCAGCGGCAGCGCCAAGAGATAGCCCACGTTGCGCACGGTCTTGATGCGCCGCTCGAGATCGCCTTGCGGATCGAGCTTGCGGCGCACCTTGCTCACGAGCGTGTCGACGTTGCGGTCGATACGCGAGCTTTGCTGGCGCGCGAAGGCGGCGGCCGAGAGCTCGTCGCGGGTGACGATCTGGCCGGCGTTCCGGAGCAGATGCTCCAGCAGATTGAACTCGGCGGTGGTGAGGTCCAGGGGGTGGCCCGCGCAGCGGACGCTGCGCGCGGCGGCGTTCAAGTGAAGATCGCCGACCACCAGGTCGAAGCCCGCCCGGCCGCCGGCGCCGCGCCGAAGCACCGCGCGGATCCGCGCCACGAGCTCGCGTGGGTTGAACGGCTTCGGCACGAAATCGTCGGCCCCGAGCTCGAGCCCCACGACGCGCTCGGTATCGCCGTCGCGCGCGGTCAGCAAAATCACCGGCACGCCGGAGCGCTGACGCAGCTGCTTCAGGAGCTCGAGACCGGAGACGCCCGGCAGCATCACGTCGAGCAGGATCAGGTCGTGCGAGTCGATCTCGCCGGTGAGCAGCCCGTCGCCCCCATGCGCGACATCCACGGCGAAGCCCTCGGGCTCCAGATATTCACGAATCATCTCCGTGAGATCGCGGTCGTCATCCACCAGCAAGATGCGCTTGGCTCCCGCTGCCACGCGCGGGGTCGCGGACTCCTGGGCGAGATCGGCTACCATGACGGTTCCCTGGGCTATCGTGTCAGGATCGGACGAATGGCGACCGAGCGGGCTCGCACGCGGCGGCCGGGCGGACTGTAGGGTGGCGCGGAAATCGCCACAAGCGAGGCGATGAATCCTCTTAGAGGACCCAGCGAGATCCCAACACCCCCAACGGCTTAATGGCGCAACACTGCGCCCTGCCCCTATGGAGAACCACCGGGTATTTGTGGAGTCCTGTGGAGGGCGAAGGCGATCGGCCGAATCCGCCGACAACTTAGGACGCGCTCATTTGATGGCCGCTCACGGGAGCGCTCGATGAGCTGGCCTCGGTGGTGGCTGTCTTTCTCATTTCGTCATCGCCGCGCGTGTCGCGGCGATCCACGTTTTCTTGTCGGGCAGCGCACGTGGCTGCCCGGACCAAGGCCGCGCCGCGTTAGGACCCCGGACACCATGCAAGACCGTTACGCAGTGTGATCCTACCGCAGCCCTCTGGCTTTTCCGCCGGGACCGGCAAGCCGTCGCCGGGTTGCCAGACATGAAGGCGTTTCTCGATCTCCAGCATTTCCGCGTCGATCACCGCCAACCGGTTGCCGTCGGCCCATCTGCTGCGGGCTTTGTAAGCCAAGATCTCCGCGTAGTGCCGGCTCTCCGAGAGCCGGTAAACCGTCATCGTATAGGGCCACGGCACGCGGCGTGTGGGTGTGTTTACGATGATATCCCCTGCGAGCGGCCCTTTCGCGACGACCCGTGTTTCCTCGTTTTCGCTCGTATCGCTCTGGCGCGAAAAAATTCTTTCGAACCGATCGCTCTGGTGCCGATAGACCCAGACGCTGGTTCCGATGGGATGTCCCGAACCGGCATACACTCCCTCTACCCTCGCCACCAGCAACGGGCTCTCGCGCACTCCATGAGGATGGATGATCTGGACGCTGTCGAAGACATTCAGTCCTGCCCCCGCGCAGTCCGTTTTCTTGCTCTTCGCGAAACAGAAATTGATCTCGCCGCGTTCGCCGAAATCGTTGTTCGGGTCTTGGGTGATAACCAAGCTCCATTTTGTTTTCGTCTTGAACGCCCTTGTGAGGTCGAGAGTGGAAACCGCCGTCTGATGGAGCGCATCGGTATTGGCGGAACCCGCGGCCGATGCTCCGCTCGAGATCCACGATGCGAGAATGACGCCGAGCAGCGACGCGAGCGCCCTCGCTTGCCCACGTTGACCCACGCGGCCGTCGCGCCGGACGTGGGAATTGAGGATCGTTGCCATTACCGAGGCGCGTTTCGCGCTCTGGCCGCCTAATGGTACCCGCGGCAACACTATCACCCGCGCGCGAACAGCGCCGGCGCAGTGGTCGTTCTCGGGGTTCCCCCACTCGCGATCGGCTTTGCATGATCTCGTGCCGCGCCCAATCTTTGTGCGCCACCGCGCAAGCTAGATATTGCGTTTTCCAGTGAAACACTGCGCCATATATGGTAGCGTTGGACTCAACATCATGGGGAGGATCACCGCGAGGGCGATTCATCAATCGACGAGCCACTAGGCCTGCCCATGAATGCTGACAGAACGACGCCATGCCGAGGCCGACTTATCGCTCCTGCTCTCGCCCTACTGATCGCGGGCTTCAGTGCCCGCGCCGCTCCGCCCCCAGGGAGCGATCCCACATCCGAGCTCAGTGCGTGGTTTCGCAGCCTCCAGAACGCTAAAGGGGAGTTCTGCTGCAACGTCGCGGACTGTCGTAAGCCGTATGCGTGGCGACAGCAGGCCACGGGCTATCAGGTGCAGGCCGCGCAAGATGGCCCGTGGCTTGACGTGCCCGCCGATAACATTCTCCGCCGCGAGAACCTCCTCGGCGATGCGGTGGCCTGCATCGTGGGCGGACAAGTACGGTGCTTCATCGCGCCAAACGAGACCTAAGTAGACATCCTTTGAGACCCACAGTCACGCGACTGCAAGCTCGGTCGTCAGCGCCTCTTGGCCGAGATATTTGCACCGCTGCCGTTTGACTTCTGAGCATCCGCCGCTATAGTCCGCGACCTTATTCCCGAGAATGTGGGTGGAGACACCCCGCCGCCGGCCCTTGGGTCCGGGGGACTATCGGGACAACAACGGGTAAAACCCAGGAACCACAGCGAGATCATGAGCAGACGCGACTCCTCGAAGTATAAGATCAACCGGCGCCTCGGCGTCAATCTCTGGGGCCGGCAGAAGAGCCCGCTCAACCGCAATCG
>DASZHJ010000017.1:0-33790 GCA_035938015.1 Allostellaceae bacterium | reverse complement strand
GATCGTGTTCGGTCGCACGGCGCGCGGCGAACGCATGTCGGCGGGGCTTCTGCATGATCGTTGGAGCGTTCGCGTGGCCGGTCACCTCGCCTGGGTGGACGCGCTTCGATTGGACGGCGACATCGCTGCTCGCCTCGATGCACCCGCGGGTTTCGATGGCGCTACGGCAGTCGCGACGGCGATATATGTCGGCGCGGACGCACCGACCCTGCTGCCGCTCGCCCGCGCGCTCGCGCTCGACAGCGATTCGCGCGCGGGAGCAAGCCTGATCGATGGCATGCTGCTCGCGCGCTTCATCGGGCGGGACGCTCGGGTCTTGCGCGCCGATCTCGCGCGATATGTCGCCGATCTCCGCCGAGCCGCCGCCGGGCTTCCCGCGCGCGTGCCGCGCCTTTGGGATTGTTGAGGCCTTGCAATGCATTTGACACCCCGAGAGAAGGACAAGCTTCTCGTCGCCATGGCAGCGCAGGTAGCGCGCCGGCGGCTGGAGCGCGGCGTGCGCCTCAATTATCCCGAGGCTGTCGCGCTGATCACCGATTTCGTCGTCGAGGGCGCTCGGGATGGACGCGCGGTCGTGGAACTCATGCGCGACGGCGCGACGGTGCTGTCCCGGGCGCAGGTGATGGAGGGCGTGCCCGAAATGGTCGCGCAGATCCAGGTCGAGGCGACGTTTCCCGACGGCACCAAGCTCGTCACCGTCCACAAGCCGATCCGATAAGGAGGCTGCATGATCCCCGGTGAAGTGATCCCGCGCGCGGGCGATATCGAGCTGAATGCCGGCCGAGCCGCCCTGACCCTCGAGGTCTCCAATACGGGCGACCGGCCGATCCAGATCGGCTCTCATTATCATTTCTACGAAACCAACGACGCGCTCCGCTTCGATCGCGAGCGGGCGCGTGGCTTCCGCCTGGATATCGCCGCCGGCACCGCCGTGCGTTTCGAGCCCGGCCAGACGCGGGTCGTGCATCTCGTGGCCTATGCGGGGGATCGCGTGGTGCACGGTTTCCAGGGCGCGATCGCCGGGAAGCTCGAGGGCGGCAAGCCATGACTACCAAGATCAGCCGCGCCGCTTATGCCGACATGTACGGGCCGACGGTCGGCGACCGTGTGCGGCTCGCGGACACCGAGCTCTTCATCGAGGTCGAGGAGGACCGCACGATCTACGGCGAGGAGGTGAAGTTCGGCGGTGGCAAGGTGATCCGCGACGGCATGGGTCAGAGCCAGCGCAGCCGCGCGGAGGGTGCGGTCGACACCGTCATCACCAACGCGCTCATCCTCGACCACTGGGGGATCGTCAAGGCGGATATCGGCATCCGCGACGGCCGCATCGCCCGGATCGGCAAATCCGGCAATCCCGACGTGCAGCCCGGGGTCGACATCGTGATCGGACCGGGCACCGAGGTGATCGCGGGCGAGCGCAAGATCGTCACCGCCGGCGGCATCGACATGCACATTCACTTCATTTGCCCGCAGCAGGTCGAGGAAGCCCTCTACGCCGGCATCACCACCATGATGGGCGGCGGCACCGGCCCTGCCGCGGGCACCGCTGCCACCACCTGCACGCCTGGCCCTTGGCACATCGCGCGCATGCTGCAGGCGGCCGAAGGCTTCCCCATGAACCTCGGCTTTTTCGCCAAGGGCAACACGGCTCAGCCGCGCGGCCTAGTCGAGCAGATCAAAGCCGGTGCTTGCGGCATGAAGCTCCACGAGGACTGGGGCACCACGCCCGCTGCGATCGACAATTGCCTCTCGGTCGCCGACGAACACGACGTGCAGGTGTCCATCCACACCGACACGCTCAACGAGTCCGGCTTCGTCGAGCGCACCATTGCCGCTTTCAAAGGCCGCACCATCCACGCGCTCCACACGGAGGGCGCCGGCGGCGGGCACGCACCCGATATCATCCGGGTCTGCGGCGAGGCAAACGTGCTCCCCTCCTCCACCAACCCGACGCGGCCCTATACCGTCAACACCATCGACGAGCATCTCGACATGCTCATGGTCTGCCATCACCTGGACGGCAAGATTCCGGAGGACGTGGCATTCGCGGAAAGCCGCATCCGCAAGGAGACCATCGCGGCGGAAGACGTGCTGCACGACATCGGCGCCTTCTCCATGATGTCGTCGGACAGTCAGGCTATGGGCCGGGTCGGTGAGGTGATCATCCGCACTTGGCAAACCGCCGACAAGATGCAGCGCCAGAGAGGCCGCCTGCCCGAGGAGACCCGCGACAACGACAACCACCGTGCCAAGCGCTACGTCGCCAAATACACCATCAATCCCGCGATCGCGCAGGGGATCAGCCGTCACGTGGGCTCGGTCGAGGTGGGCAAGCTCGCCGATCTCGTGGTGTGGTCGCCCGCCTTCTTCGGCGTGAAACCCGATCTCGTGCTGAAGCTGGGCAGCATCGCGGCGGCACCCATGGGGGATCCCAACGCCTCGATCCCGACCCCACAGCCCGTGCACTACCGGCCGATGTTCGCAGCCTTCGGCCGGAATCTGCAGGCCAGCGCCGTCACCTTCGTAAGCCGCGCCGGGCTCGAAGCCGGCCTCGATCGAACGCTGGGGCTCGCCCGGCCTCTGATCGCGGTCGAAAATACGCGAGGCGGCATCTCGAAGGCGAGCATGGTGCACAACGGGCTCACGCCGAAGATGGAGGTCGATCCCGAGACCTACGAGGTGCGTGCCGATGGCGAGCTGCTGACCTGCGCTCCTGCGAAAGAGCTCGCGATGGCGCAACGCTATTTCCTGTTCTGACCATGCATCGCGCGACGCGTGCCGAGCGAGCGGGGCATTGGCCGGAAGCCCGGGCCGCCGGCACCGTGACGCTTGCCTACGACGATCGGCACCGCCGGCGGCTGCGCCTCGCCACGGACGGAGGCGAGGAGTTCCTTCTGGATCTGCCTCACGCCCTTTCGCTGGACGATGGCGACGGCTTGCAGCTCGATGACCGTCGCTGGATGGCGGTGCGTGCCGCGGCGGAGAGCTTGATCGAAGTGACCGCGGAACCCATGCTCCTGACCCGGCTCGCCTGGCATTTGGGCAATCGACACCTCCCCGCGCGGATCGAGCCGCGCCGCATCCTGATCCGCAGGGACCATGTCATCGCGGACATGCTCTCGAAGCTCGGGGCGACGCTGCGTTTCATCGAAGCGCCCTTCACGCCCGAGCGCGGCGCCTATGACGAGAGCCGCGACCACGCCCGCGAGCCCGGCCATGCGCACACGCATCATGACCACGACTGAGGCGGCGCTCTACCGGCTGATGACCTGGCTCTCGCCGGCCTACCCGGTGGGGGCGTTCAGCTACAGCCATGGCCTCGAATATGCGGTCGAGGAAAAACTGGTGCGCGACCGCGACAGCCTGACCCAGTGGGTCACGACGGCCATCGAGGTCGGTGCCGGCCGGATCGGCGGCGCGCTTCTCGCGGAAGCATGGCGCGCAGCCGCCAACCGGGATGCCAACCGACTCGAGGAGGTCGCCGCTTTGGCTGCGGCCTGGCGGAGCACGAGCGAGACCGCGCTCGAGAGCGAGGCCCAGGGTGCCGCGTTTCTCTCGGTCACCCGCTCGGCTTGGCCTCACGCCCTGCTCGACGGTCTCGCCTCCGCGCGCCGCGGCGGCCCCATTGCGCTCTCGGTCGCCCTGGGCGCCGCTTCTGCTTGCCATGGTATTGCGCTGATCCCCGTGCTCGTTGGTTACCTCCACGCCTTCGCGGGCAATCTTGTGTCGGCGGGCCTTCGCCTGATCCCACTCGGGCAATCCGATGGCCAGCTCGCGATCGCCGCGCTGGAGCCCGTCATCGGCCGCTGCGCGCGCCTCTGCACCGAGGTCTCGCTCGACGAGGTCGGCAGCGCCGCGCCCATGCTGGACTGGTGCTCCATGCGTCATGAACTCCAATACACGAGGCTGTTTCGCTCATGACCTCCTCCCCCAATGGCCCCCTCCGCGTGGGTATCGGCGGTCCCGTCGGCTCCGGCAAGACCGCGCTGGTCGATCGGCTCTGCAAATTCATGCGCGACCGCTACGACATCGCCGTCGTCACCAACGACATCTATACCAAGGAGGACGCGCTGTTCCTGACGCGGTCGGGGGCGCTGACGCCCGAGCGCATTCTGGGCGTCGAGACCGGCGGGTGTCCGCACACCGCGATCCGCGAGGACGCATCGATCAACCTCGCGGCGGTGGCGCAGATGCGGGCGCGCCATCCCGCCCTCGACCTGATCCTGATCGAATCCGGCGGCGACAATCTCGCCGCCACTTTCAGCCCGGAGCTCGCGGACATCACGATTTACGTGATCGACGTCGCCGCCGGCGACAAGATCCCGCGCAAGGGCGGCCCCGGCATCTGCCGCTCGGACCTTTTGGTGATCAACAAGATCGACCTGGCGCCGCTGGTGGGCGCGAGCCTCGACGTGATGGATCGGGACGCCCGGCACATGCGCGGCGAGCGCCCGTTCCTGTTCACGAACTTGAAGGAGAACGTGGGCGTGACCGAGGTCGCGGCGTTCATCGTCGCCGCCGGCGGCCTCGACCGGCGCGACACCGCGGCATAGAGCATTTTCCGGCGAAGTGGAGGCCGGTTCGGCGCAGAAAATGCGACAAACCAAGGACGCCAGCGCATGTTCCGAATCAACTTGATCGGAACATACCCTAGCTGGAGCTGTCGACCGCGAGATGAGCCACGCAATCGCCGCGCTCCACGCGGCCGAGGTGGCGCTTGCAGATCACGAAGCCCCCGTCCCTGAATTGGCAAGGCGCTGGGGCACGAGCGGGATTGTCGATGAAATGCACTTCGCCGCAGAGCTGCCCGCGCTTCACGACGTCGCCGAGCTCGACCGCGGGCTCGAACAGGCCGGGCTCCGGCGCATAGACGAAATGGTCACGGCCGGGGACCGCCACGAGCCGGGTGGCGGGTGTCGGATCGAGCAGCGGCGCCGCGATACCCAGATGCGCGAGCAACCGGCGCGCGCCACGGGAGACCAGCTCGACTCCGGAGCGTGAGACCCGACCCGCGCCGCCGAACTCGCCGCCGAGCGCAGCGATGCCGCGCCGCATCGCTGCCACCGGCGAGAAGCGATGGTCCCGGCTCGCTTTCCAGATCACCGAGAGCGGCGCGCCAAAGGCCTTGAGGGCGGCGAGGCCACGTGCATTCACGGCGGCATCCTCGCCCTCGTGGACGCTCGCGAAGGGCATGTAATCGAGAGAGGTGCCACCGGAATGGAAATCGTGGAACAGCGTCGCCATGGGAAACAGCACGCCGTCGATATAGTGCGCGATCTGCTGCGTCGGCCCACCATCGGGATCGCCGGGAAAGGACCGGTTGAGGTTCCCCTGGTCGATCGGCGACACCCGCGCGCCGTCGAGCGCCGCCGGCAGATTGGCGGCGGGCACGATGATCACGCGGCCCTGAATCTCGGAAGGCTCCAGGGCGCGGATCAGCTTTACGAGCGCGATCTGTCCTTCGTACTCGTCGCCATGATTGCCCGCCATGAAGAACGCCGTGGGGCCACGCCCATTGGCGACGACGGCAATCGGAAGCATCAGCGTGCCATAGGCCGAGCGCGTCACCGAATGCGGCAGATGCAGCCAGCCCACCTGCTTGCCGGGCTTGTCGTAATCGATATCCGTCCAAATGTGTGATGCCTTGCCCATTGCTCACTCCTGCCGGTTTTGTAGACATCATTGTCGCTGCAGGTGCCTAGATGCAACCGAACGGTAGCGAGCTGCCTTGCACCGCCGCCGCGGCCGGGCAAGAATGAAAAAATTCATTGGGGGAGTGCCGATGCGATTGTTTTCCGCCACCATCGCGACCGAGACCAACACCTATTCGCCGCTGCCGACCAGCATCGAAGGCTACAAGGAAGGTGTGTTCGTGCGGCCGGGCGAGCATCCCGATGAGACCCCGCTGATGTGCACGGCGCCGCTCTGGGTGGCACGCCGGCGCGCCAAGGCGGAAGGCTTCACTCTGGTCGAGGGCAGCTGCTTCGCCGCGAGCCCGGCCGGCACGACCAACCGCGCCGACTACGAGTTCATGCGCGACGAGATCCTGGGCCAGCTCAAGGCGGCGCTACCGGTCGACGGCGTGCTCCTGGGCCTGCACGGCGCCATGGTGGCGCACGGTTACGACGACGTCGAAGGCGACATCGTCGAGCGCGTGCGCGCACTGGTCGGGCCCAAGACCGTGATCGGCGTCGAGCTCGACCCGCATTGCCATCTCACGCTGAAGCGCGTGCGGCTCTCCGACGTCATCATCCTCTACAAGGAGTTTCCTCATACCGACGTGGTCGACCGCGCGGCGGACTTGCTGGACATCGTGCTGAAGACGCTGCGCGGCCAGGCGAGGCCGGTGATGTCGATGTACGATTGCCGGCAGATCGGCAGCTACCCGACGACGCTGCCCCTGATGCGCGCCTTCGTCGATAAGATCAAGGCCATGGAGGGCAAGGACGGGGTGCTCTCGATCTCGATCGGCCACTGCTTTCCCTATGCGGACGTCGCGGAGCTCGGCGGCCGCATCCTCGTGGTCATGGACAAGGACAAAGCCAAGGGCGATGCGCTCGCCACGGCGATCGGGCAGGAGTTCGTGTCGATGCGCGGCAAGACCATGCCGAGCTACTTCGGCGTCGATGACGGCATTACCGCTGCGCTCGAGAGCAATGAATCGCCGGTCGTGATGGCGGATCCCGCCGACAATGCCGGCGGCGGCGCGCCATCCGACAACACCACGATCTTGCGCCGGCTGATGGAGCGGCAAGCGCAGGAGGCGGCACTCGGACCGATCTGGGACCCGATCGCGGTGAGGCTCTGCTTCGATGCCGGCCTCAATTCGGAGTTCGCCCTTCGCCTCGGCGGCAAGATTGGGCCGACCTCCGGCGTCCCCATCGATGCCCGTGTCAAAGTGGTCGGCCTCAAGCGCGATTGCTGGCAAAGCTTCGGGCCGACCCAGGTGCCGCTCGGCGACTGCGCGGCGGTTCGAGTGGGCGGCATCGATGTCGTGCTGATCAGCAACCGGACCCAGGCGCTCGGCCTCGAGCTCTTCACCAATCTCGGCATCGATCCGCGCGCCAAGAAGGTCGTCGTGGTGAAGTCCACCAATCATTTCATGGCCGCTTATGGCCCGATCGCCAAGCGTGTGATCTACATCGATTCCGACGGGCCCCTCAGCCGCGATTATCGAAAGATCCCCTACACCAAGGTGGCGCGGCCGATCTGGCCTCTGGACGAGAACACCCAGCCGAGCCTGATCCTTTGAGGGGAGGACGGTTGCGGCCTTCGCGCGCAAGTGACTTAATGGCGGCAGGATCCGGGAACCGTCGAAAAACCACCGGGCCGCGCGGCATCAGGGAGAGCACCATGGCCAAGATCAGTCGTCGCACCATCATGCAAGGCGGCCTCGCGGCCGCGGCCGTCATCACGGCACCCGCGATCGTGCGCGCCCAGAGCAAGCCCGGCGCCGGCCGCACCATCCGTGCGGTATTCCACGGCGACATCCCTACCTACGACCCCATCTGGACCACGGCCAACATGTCCGCCTACGCCGGCGGCATGGTGTACGACACCTTGTTCGGAATCGACGGCGAACAGAAGCCGCAGCCGCAAATGGTGAGCAAGTGGGGCGTCTCGGACGACAAGCTCACCTGGACGTTCGAGCTGCGCGACGGACTCAAATGGACCGACGGCAGCGCGGTGACGTCCGCCGATATCGTGCCCTCGCTCAAGCGCTGGGCCGCGCGCGACGGCGGGGGTCAGCACATGATGCTCCGGGTCAAGGGCATCGAGGCGAAGGATCCCAAGACCTTCACCATCGAGTTCAAGGAGCGCTACGGCCTCACGCTCGACGTGCTCGCGAAGACCTCGACGCCGATCTGCTTCATGATGCGCAAGAAGGAAGCCGAGACCGATCCGATGCAGAAGATCGATCAGGTCGTGGGCTCCGGACCCTTCAAGATGAACCTCGACGAGACCAGGCCAGGCACGCAATACGTCTACGACCGCAATCCCGATTATGTGCCGCGCAGCGAGCCCGCCTCCGGCATCGCCGGGGGCAAGGTCGTCAAGGTCGACCGCGTGATCTTCATCAACATGCCGGACGCCCAGACCGCCGTGGCGGCGCTGCAGGCTGGCGAGATCGACTTCTACGAGATCCCGCCCACCGACCTCATGGGGCAGCTCGAGAGCGACAAGAACATCAAGATCGAGGTGCTGAACCCGCTCGGCAACGTCGGCCAGATCCGGCTCAACTTCCTGCACCCGCCCTTCGACAACGTGAAGGCGCGCCAGGCGATGCTCTATATCGTCAAGCAGGACGATTACATGAAGGCGACCTTCGGCGAGTCGCATTACTGGAAGACCTGCGGCGCCTATTTCGCTTGCGGTACGCCCATGGAGAACGACGCCAACACCGACTGGTTCAAGGGCGGGCAGAATTTCGACAAGGCGAAGCAGCTGTTCAAGGAAGCGGGCTACGACGGCAAGCCGATCGTGCTGCTTCAGGCGACCAACATTCCCTATATGAGCAATTCCGCCCAGGTGCTGGCGCAGGAAATGCGCCAGGCCGGCCTCAACGTGCAGGTCGAGGCGATGGATTGGTCGAACGTGGTCCAGCGGCGCTCCAGCAAGGCGCCGCCCGACCAAGGGGGCTGGAACATCTTCATCACCTCCTCGGGCGCCTCCGCCGTCGGCAGCCCGATCTTGCTCTCCGCCCATGCCGCGACCGGCGACAAGGCCTGGTTCGGCTGGCCCTCGGACGCCAAGCAGGAGGAGCTGCGCGACAAGTGGGCGCTCGCCGATACGCTCGAGGAGCGTCAGAAGGTCGGCCGCGAGCTACAGGCTAACGCCTGGACCTTCGTGCCACAGCTCTACTACGGCCAGTGGCTGCAGCCCGCCGCGATGCGCGTGAATATCAAGGGCGTGCTGCCGGTCGCGGAGATCATTCCGTGGTGGAACGTCGAGAAGACGTGAGCTCCCTCACCCTCCCAGCGCTTCGCGCTGGGCCCCTCCCTCTCCCACTGACGTGGGCGAGGGGTTCTAATAGCCCCTCTCCCGTGCTTGGGCAGGAGGGGGAGGGACCCGTCGCATAGCGACGGGAGGGTGAGGGTATTCGCAGCACTCGTTTCCCCGCATGATCGCCTACATCGCCCGACGCCTGCTCTCGATGCTGCCGGTGGTGGCGATCGTGGCGATGTTCGTGTTTCTGCTGCTGCATCTGGCGCCCGGCGATCCCGCCGCCATCATTGCGGGCGACAATGCGACACCGCAAAACATCGCACAGATCCGCACCGCGCTCGGGCTCGACGAGCCTCTCTGGAAGCAGTTCCTGGTTTGGGCCGGCAGTCTCGTCCAAGGCGATCTCGGCAAATCGATGTTCTGGAACGAGTCGGTGGCGACGCTCATCGGCCAGCGCGCGGAGCCGACCGTTTCCCTCGCCCTGACGACCCTCTCGGTCGCAATCGCGCTGGCGATTTCCATGGGCGTCACCGCCGCCGCCAAGGCGGGCACCGCGGTCGACCGTTTCGTCATGGGCTTTGCCGTGTTCGGCTTTTCGGTCCCGGTCTTCGTGGTGGGCTACCTCCTCATCTTCGTCTTCGCGATCGCGCTCAAGTGGCTGCCGGTTCAGGGCTACACCCCGATCGCCGAGGGCGTGGCACCTTGGCTGCGCAACCTCGTGCTCCCCTCGATCGCGCTCGGCCTTGCCTATGTGGCACTCATCGCGCGGATCACGCGTGCCACCATGTTGGATGTGTTGGCGGAGGATTACATCCGAACCGGCCGCGCCAAGGGCGTGGCGCCGCGGCCACTCCTGCTGAGGCACGCGCTCAAGAATGCGGCGGTGCCGATCGTCACGGTGATCGGCATCGGCGTCGCCCTCCTGATCGGCGGCGTGGTCATCACCGAGACCGTCTTCAACATCCCCGGCGTCGGTCGGCTGGTCGTGGATGCCATCGCCCGGCGCGACTACCCCATCATCCAAGGCGTCATCATCGTGTTCTCCGGCATTTACGTGCTGGTCAATCTCTTGGTCGACCTCTCCTACACGCTGCTCGATCCGCGGATCCGGTATTGAGATGGCAGCGGTTGCCGAGGCGCAACGGTCGAACGGCGGCTATTTCGGGCAATTCCGGACCTTTGCGCGCCGCAATCCCACCATCGTGGTGGGTGCGAGCCTGCTTTCGTTCATGGCGGTAATCGCCGTTATCGCCGGCCTGATCGCGGGCGACGCGCAGTTCATGAATCCGTCCAACCGGCTGCGCGCGCCCTCGCTGGCTCACTGGTTCGGCACGGACAATCTCGGCCGCGATGTCTACGCCCGCACCATCTTCGGCGCACGCATATCGCTGGTGGTGGGGCTGGCCGTGGCGGTCTGGTCCGTCGGTTTCGGGTTGGCGATCGGCCTCGTCGCCGGGTACTACCGCCGGCTCGATGCGGTGATCATGCGCTTCATGGACGGATTGATGGCGATCCCGGCGATCCTGCTGGCGATCGCACTCGTGTCGCTCAACAAGGCCAGCGTCGGCATCGTGATCGTGGCGATCTCGATACCCGAGATCCCCCGCGTCGTCCGCCTGGTGCGCTCCGTGGTCCTGACCACGCGCGAGCAGCCCTTCATCGAGGCCGCGATCGGTGGTGGCAGTCGACACCGGAAAATCATCCTGCGCCACATCCTGCCCAGCACGATCGCGCCGCTCATCGTTCAAGCCACGTATGTCATGGCCTCGGCCATTCTGACCGAGGCCGCGCTCTCCTTCCTGGGCGCCGGCGTGCCGCCGGAGATCCCGACCTGGGGCAACATGATCGCCTCCAGCCGGTTGTTCCTGGCGAGCGCACCCTGGACGATCTTTTTCCCCGGCACTTGTCTGGCGCTGGTCGTCCTGGCGGTCAACCTGATGGGCGACGGCCTGCGAGATCGCCTCGATCCGCGCCTCGCCCGCCGGATGTGACCATGCCGGACGCGCTCCTTCGCGTCGACGATCTTCACACGCATTTTTTCACGCTCGACGGCGTCACGCGCGCCGTCGATGGGGTGAGCCTTGCGGTGTACGCCGGAGAAACCGTCGGCGTCGTCGGCGAGTCCGGCTGCGGCAAGAGCGTGACGGCACTCTCGATCATGCGCCTGCTGCCGGCGAAGCTTGGCCGCGTCGTCTCGGGCGCGATCCGGTTCGATGGAAAGGACCTGCTGGCGCTCAGCGAGGCGGAGATGCGCGACATCCGCGGCAACCGCATCGCCATGATCTTCCAGGAGCCGATGACCTCGCTCAATCCCGTGCTCACAATCGGCGACCAGATCGCCGAAGCGATCATGATCCACCAGAAGAAGAGTCGGCCGCAGTCCCTCGCGCAAGCGGTGGAAATGCTTCACCTGGTGCGCATTCCCGATGCCGAGCGCCGCGTGCGCGGCTATCCTCACCAGTTCTCGGGCGGGATGCGGCAGCGCGTGATGATCGCGATGGCCCTCTGTTGCAATCCGAAGCTGCTGATCGCGGACGAGCCTACCACGGCGCTCGATGTGACCATTCAAGCCCAGATCCTGAAGCTGATGCTGGAGCTCAAGGGCCGGTTCGGCGCGGCGGTGATGCTGATCACCCACGACCTCGGCGTGGTCGCGGAGACCTGCCAGCGCGTGATCGTGATGTATGCGGGGCGGAAGGTCGAGGAAGCGCCTGTCCTCGAGCTCTTCGACCGGCCGATGCATCCCTATACGCGCGGCCTCATGGCCTCCATCCCGCGGCGACGCACGGCGCAGTCGGCTCGACGGCTGCAGGAGATCCCGGGCATCGTGCCGTCGCTCCGCGAGCCGATCCCCGGTTGTTCGTTCGCGCCGCGCTGCGGCTTCGCGACCGACCAGTGCCACCGCGAGGCGCCGCCGCTGGAGGAGCGCGCGCCCGGTCATTGGGCGGCATGCTGGCACGTCGATCGGGTGCTCGCGGCATGACCGCCGGCCCCGTTCTGACCGTTGAGGGGCTGCGCAAGCACTTCCCCGTGCGGCTCGGGCTGCTGCGCCGGACGGTCGCGCACGTGAAGGCGGTCGACGGAGTATCGTTCTCCATCGAGGCCGGGGAGACCCTGTGCCTGGTGGGCGAATCCGGCTGCGGCAAGTCGACGGTCGGCAAGCTCATCCTGCGGTTCATCGAGCCGACGGACGGGCGGGTCGTGCTCAATGGCGTCGACATCACAGCGCTCGACCAGGACGCGATGCGGACCTACCGCCGGCACGTGCAGATGGTTTTTCAGGATCCTTACGCCTCGCTCAATCCCCGGCTTACCGCCGGCGCCATCGTGGGCGAGCCGCTCGAGAACTTCGATCCCATGCCGGCAGCCGAGCGCGAGGCGCGCGTCGCCGCGGTGCTGGAGCGCGTGGGACTGCGTGCGGAGGCCATGCGCCGCTATCCCTTCGAGTTCTCCGGTGGGCAACGCCAGCGCCTCGGCATCGCTCGCGCGCTCGTGGTGAGCCCCAATCTCATCATCGCGGACGAGCCGGTCTCCGCGCTCGACGTCTCGGTCCAGGCGCAGGTGCTGAACTTGCTCATGAACCTGCAGGACGAACTCAAGCTCACTTATCTCTTCATCTCGCACGACCTCGGTGTGGTCGAGCATATCGGCCATCGCATCGCCGTCATGTACCTGGGCCGTATCGTCGAGATCGCCCGCAAGGAGGCGATGTTCGCGAACCCGCTGCATCCCTATTCTCAGGCGCTGATCGAGGCGGCACCCGTGCCGGATCCGCGGGTTCGCAGGACCCGGCTCGTCATCGAGGGTGACGTGCCGAGTCCGATGAATCCCCCGCCGGGCTGCCGGTTCCACACGCGCTGCCCCTTCGCGATCGCGCGCTGCCGCGAGGAGGAACCGATCCTGCGCGAAGTGGTGCCCGGACGCATGGTGGCCTGCCACCTGCGCGAGACGGGCCGGACCGATCCGCTGCAGGCATAAGGAGCAAGCAGACCATGGACACGTTTCATGTGAGCGTCGGCGACGGCGAGCTGGTGGCCGTGGCCGAGCACATTCTCAAGTGGGTGAAGAACGCCTGAGATCGCTTCATCGGGCCGTCAGGCGACCTTGACCGCCCTGCCCTCCTCGGCCGAGCGCAGCAGCGCCTCGATCAAGACCTGAACCTTCAGGGCCTCGCGACCATGGGTCACGGGATTGCGGTTGCCGTCGATCGCATCGAGGAAGTCGCTGATCAGCGCCTTGTGCGCCTCGTGCGAGAAGGCCATGGGATCGGCGCCGCCGCTGTTGGAGACCTGACCGCCTTCGCGCAGACGGCGGCCGTTCTTGAAGAACACGTCCAGCGTCTCGGCGTTGAGCTGTGCCGTCGCCTTCTCGCAAGCAAGCTCGATCCGCTCGGGAAATCCAGGATAGGCGACGGTCGTCGCATCGATGGTGCCGACCGCCCCATCGGCGAATCGGACCCCGGCCCCGACGATGTCCTCGGTATCGATCTTGCGCAGCGGCGAGGTCGCGGCAAAGGCCGAGACTTCGGCGATCGGCCCCGCGAGGCTCTGGAAGAGGTCGAGGGTATGGATCGCCTGGGTCAGCAGGACGCCGCCGCCGTCGCGCGCCTTCATGCCCCGGCCAGGTTGCGCGAAATACTCCGGCGGCCGCCACCAGCGGATCGAGGCAGACCCGGAGACCAGCCGACCGAGCTCGCCCGACGACACGAGCTCGGCGAGCTCGCGAGACACCGCGCGGAAGCGGTGCTGCAGCACGATCGCAAGCCGGCAGCCCGCGCGTTCCATCGCTTCGACCGCGCGGCGCGCCCGCGCGACCGTGCCGTCGATCGGCTTTTCCAGCAGCACGTGCTTTCCGGCGGCGGCGCAGCGCTCCACCAGCTCCAGGTGCGTGTTGGGCGGCGTCAGGATCACCACCGCCTCGATCGTGCGGTCGCGCAGCACGCGGTCGAGATCGTCCGCCACGGGATAGCCGTGAGCCGCCGAGAATGCTTTCCGGCGCTCCTTGCTCGGCGAATAGCAGGCGGCGATCTCGACCCGGTCCGAGAGCTCTTCCAGGCTTCGGATGTGCGGCTTCAAAGCCATGCCGAGACCGATGACGGCGAGACGGCGGCGAGTGCTCATGGGCTCACGTCCTCTTCAGGTCTTGAACTCCGCTGCTCGCTTTTCCTGGAAGGCGCGAATGCCCTCCCGGCGGCCGCATCGGCGATGGAGAGCCTGACGGATTCGACCATGCTTGTGATCCCTCGTAAACATTCGCCGGATCCCCGTCTCTCACAGGCGATGAATGTGCAGGCCGCCGTCGACGTGGATGACGCTTCCGGTGCTGAACTGGAAGTCATCGCGGGCCAGCGCCACGGCGGCACGCCCGATGTCCTTCGGCTCACCCCATCGCCGCACCGGCGCGACGCCATCGGCGATGAGCCGGTCATAGGTCTCCCGGACGCCCGCCGTCATGTCGGTGCGGATGATCCCCGGCCGGATCTCGAACACGCCGATGCCGGCCTCGGCGAGCCGCACGGCGAACAGCTCCGTCATCATGGAAACGCCGGTCTTGCTGATGCAGTACTCGGCGCGGTTCGTGGAGGGCATCGCACTGTTGATCGACGCGATGTTGACGATAGCGCGCGGGGGCTCAGGGTTCTTCTCCGCAAGCCAGCGCCGGGCGATGCGCTGGGTCAAGAAGAAGGGTCCCCGGAGGTTCGTTGCCATCAGCGCATCGAAGCTCTCCGGGGTGGTCTCCAGCATGTCCTGGCGCTTGGCGACCTGGATGCCCGCGTTGTTGACGAGCACCTCGAGGCCGCCGAAGGCCGCGAAGGCGCGCTCCACCAGCGCGGCATGCCGGCCAAGATCGGCGATATCTCCCTGCAGGAAGCATCCCTTGCCGCCGCGCTCTCGAATGCCCGCGATGGTCTCCGCGACCAACGCGTCCTCGACGAGGTCGTTCACGACTACGTCGTAGCCGCCTTCCGCGAACGCCCAAGCGATGCCGCGTCCGATCCCGCGACGGGCACCGGTCACGAGTACGCGCGGTCGTGAATGTCGATCGGCTTCGCCCATTCTCTCCGTGTACCTCGCACTCCCTATGGCGACGTGCAACACTAAGCGTCTCGAGTGCGGCGAGATGGTAGTTAGGATTGGGCGCGGCGTCACGGGCTTTGGAACGATCTGAGAAAGGAGGGTTTACGTGCGACGCGTGACGGCGGACGAGGCCGCAAAGGTGGTGCGCTCCGGCGACACCATCCTGACCGGCGGGTCCGGCGGCGGCGGCGCGCCGGCGTCCGGCAACGAAGCCGGCGCCTCGCGCAACTATGACGCTATGATCGACCAACCCTACCAGTTCGACTTCTACGACGGCGACGGCCTCGATCTCGCGTTCCTCTCCTCCGCCGAGGTCGACGCCGAGGGCAACGTCAACGTGAGCCGCTTCAGACAGCGCATCATCGGGCCTGGCGGCTTCATCAACATCAGCCAGAATGCGAAATGCGCGGTGTTCGGCGGCACGCTCACCGCCGGCGGAAGTCAGCGCAAGCTCGTCAAGACCGTGGAGCAGATCACGTACAGCGACCGCTACGCTCGTGAGCGCGGACAGCGCGTGCTCTACGTGACGGAGCGCGCGGTGTTCCGGTTGACCGCGGCGGGATTGGAGCTCGTCGAGATCGCGCCGGGCGTCGACGTCGACCGCGACATCCTCGAGCATATGGATTTCAAATCCGCGATCTCGCCGGCGCTCGCGACCATGGATGCGCGGCTGTTCCAGCCCGGGAAGATCGGGCTCGCCCGCGACCTCGCGGCCAAGCCGCATCGAGCCGGCTCGCCGCGCCTCGCGATCTTCGATTTGGCCTGAGACGCCCGACGATGAGCGAAGCGCCCGAGATCCCTATCGTCGACGGCGCCACGCGCCTCTATGGCATCATCGGCGATCCCATCGCGCAGGTGGGCTCGCCACGGCTCTACACCGCACATTTCCGGGCGGTGAGCCGGAATGCCATCATGGTTCCGCTTCACGTGTTGCCAGACCGATTCGAGGCGACCGTGCGTGGCCTGAAGGCGCTCGCGAACCTCCATGGCCTCGTGATCACCGTACCCTACAAGGCGCGCATCGTGCCCTTCGTGGATCGGCTTCGGCCCATGGGCGAGAAGGTCGGCGCCATCAATGTGATGCGTCGCGACAGCGATGGCGGTTGGACCGGAGACATGTTCGACGGGTACGGGCTCGTAAGGGCCGTCCGTGCGGCAGGACACGCTCTCGAGGGGAGGCGCGTCCTTCTCATCGGCGCTGGCGGTGTCGGAAGCGCCATCGCTGTGGCGCTGGCCGAAGCCGGCACAGGGGCGATCACCGTCCATGATCTGGAGCCGACCAGGGCCACCGCCCTCGCCGAGCGCCTCGCGCGCGTGGTTCCGGGATATCACGTCACCACGGGGGCGCCCGTCGCTGAAGATCACAACATGATCGTCAACGCGAGCCCGGTGGGGATGGCGGCTGGCGACGGGTTGCCCGCCCCGCTCGGGCGCGTCGATCCCGCAGCCCTTGCCGTCGACGTCGTCGTGAAGTCCGAGCCGACGGCTTTCTTGCGCCACGCCCGGAGTTTCGGCTGCCCCGTGCTGGGCGGCTACGCCATGATGGCGGCCCAGATTGACGCGGGCATCGCGTTCCTGGACGGTCGGACCTAGTCGAGAGCCGCGGAAAGGGTCAGGTATCACGCGATGGCATCACTCGCCGAGTTCGATGCAAAAGCATGGGCCGACGAGTTTCGCGGACGCAAGGTGGTGCTGACCGGCGCGTGCGGCGTGCTTGGCCGCTGGATCGCCGATGCTTTCGCAAGCGTGGGCGCGCGGCTCTGCCTCTCCGACCGGCAGGAGCGAGCGCTCCGCGAGCTCGGAGACCAGCTCGAGATTACCCGGAATGGCGGGCTCACTCATTCGACGGAGCTGACCGACGCCGGCTCGATCGAGGGGCTCGTCGCCAAGGTGGGGGCATCGTGGGGCGCGCCAGACATCGTCGTCAACAATGCCGGCGTCTATCCCAGCGGATTCCTGATCGACATCGACGCGGCGGAATGGGACCGGATTTTTGCGGTCAACCTGCGCGCACCGTTCTTGATCTCGCGCGGCTTCGCCAAGCTGATGATCGCGGCGCGCCAGCCCGGCAACATCGTCAACATCTCCTCCGGAGCCGCGCGCAAGATGCGTCGCACGGTGGCGCCCTATTGCGTCTCTAAGACCGCGCTCGATCGCCTCACCAAGGGGTTCGCGCTGGAACTGGCGGAGTTCGGCATTCGCGTCAACGCGGTCGAGCCGGGTTTCGCGCCCGGGAGCACGGCGAGCCCGCTCACGGCTGCCCATGTCGAGGCAACGCTCGGCCAGATTCCGCTCGGGCGCGGCACCACTCAAGCCGATATCGCCAACGCCATCTTGTATCTCTGCTCCGCGAAGGCCGGCTACGTCACCGGCGCAACGCTCAGCGTGGACGGCGGCAACTCGATCGGCAGCCTCGCCGTCTACCAGGACAAGAAGCAGCCGGGGTAGCGGCGGCGCATGCCCGCTCGGCCGGTCTTAGAATGATCACGGCTCCGCGAATGTCCGCGAGCCATTCTCAATCTTTCCCACCGAGCACGGAGCCAGCCATGATGGTCAATATCCGGTTGTTGGAGCCTCTGGTCGCGCTCATTGCGGGCATTCTGATCCTGCTTGCCCCGCGCCTGTTGAACTACATCGTGGCGATCTATTTGATCCTCATAGGCCTCCCCGGTCTATCGCCGCATTTCATGAGATGACGTCGCCGCTTCCAGCAGGATGAGCGTGGTGCTCCGCGCGACCACCACGGCGCCCGACGCCGGGGCCATCGAGCAAGCGCACCGATGGCAAAAGCGAAGCGGCCGGAGGTTGCCCTCCGGCCGCCGTCGTCATCCCCCCAAAGTGCTCGCGGACTCCCCTAGAGCATGATCTCCACGCGCCGGTTGCGCGGCTCGCGTACGCCGTCGGGCGTCGGCACCGCCGGGTTCTGCTTGCCCTTCCAGGCCTCCGCGATCGCGCCGTCAGGCACCCCTTGGCGAACCAGCGCACCGCGCACCGTGTCCGCGCGGCGCTTGGAGAGGCCGAGGTTGTACTGCTGCGTGCCCGCCAGGTCCGTGTAGCCCGTCACCGCGATCCGCGCCGAGCCCGTCTGCTTGTAGGCCGCCGCCGCATCCGACACCACCTTCGCACCCTCGGGCGTCAGATCCGATTTGTCGAACTCGAAGTACACCACGAACTGCCGGGTCGGTGCGGGCGGAGCCGGCGCGGGCGGCGGCGGAGGTGCCGCGGCCACCGGCGGCGGTGGAGGCGCCGGCAGGAAGTGATACGCCAGGCCCAGCATAATGTTGTGTGTGTGATACTCGGTCTTCGCCGAGACGGTTCCGAGTGGCGTCGCCAAGGTGAATTTCGGATCGGTCGTGGCAAAGTACCGATAGTCCAAGCTCGCCGAGATGCTGGGCGTGAAGCTGTAGCGCACGCCCGCGATGCCCTGATAGGCGAACTGCCAGTCGCGGGCGCTCGCGGTGAACGAGCTTAGCGCCGGTATCCCGGCGTCGGTGACGGCGAGATGCGCCGCGCCGATGCCGCCGCCCAGATAGGGCGTCCACGCGCTGCTGTTCAGGAAATCATAGTAACCGTTCAGCATCAGCCCGATGGAGTCGATGCTTCCGGTCGCCCCGAACGAATGCGGAGACGGCAGGAACGAGCTCGTTACAGTGTCGATCCGATTGCTGTGATAGTTGATCTCAGCCTCGGCCCTGAACTCTGGAATGAACAACCCCTCATAGCCCGCGCTCACGCTCACTCCGAAGCCCACGTCCATCTTCGCCTTGAACGAGGGATCCAACCCCACGGGACCGCCGACCAAGGAGGTCACTGTGACGTTTCTGATGATCGTGGGCGGAAACGTAAAGCTGGTCGTCGGATTGTTCATGATGACGGCGCCGAGGTTGCCCTGGATGTAAGGGACGGGCTGCGCACTCGCGGTAGCGGCCAATCCCAGCGCCATCGTTCCTACGAGAAGTGCGGCCAGCTTTTTCATGCTTTTCCCCTGAACGAACGGCTTTCTCGGCTCCAACAGCGAGACACTTGAATTTGTACCATCAATCCAGGGCTCTGCGCCGCCCCTCAACCGAGTTCAGGCCTCATAATCTTGATTCCTGTGGTATATTTGCCACATCGGAGGCAATCGCAAATCAGGGCCCCTGAACTGGGGTGTGAGTCACGCCAACCTCAGAAAGATCAATGATTTCGGTTGCGGCCTCGGCCCACTCCGGCTGGTGGGAAATCGCTACGATCGTCAAGGGTCCCAGTCTTTCGACCAGCCGCTGGCAAACCGCGGCAGTGGTCCGTGCATCGAGTCCCGTGGTCGCCTCGTCGAGAATCAGCAACAGGGGGTCATGAATCAGCGCCCGTGCGAGCGCGAGTCTTTGCCGTTGGCCACCGGAGAGCCTCGCGCCCCGCTCACCGATAGGGGTCGCCAGTCCGTCCGGCAAAGCCGAAACGAACTCCCATGCGCAGGCAGTGTGCAGCGCTGCCTCGACCCGGTCGGGGCCGATACCGCTCGCATGGAGCCGGATGTTCTCAAGAATGGACTGATTGACCAGCACCCCCTCTTGCGGGACGTAGCCGATCCGCCCCCGCCAGGCCGCAAGATCGAGTTGCATCAATGGCGTTCCGTCGATCCGGATTTCGCCTGCATTGGGCACGTAAAGCCCGCAAAGCAGATCGACGAGGCTGGTCTTGCCGATACCCGACGCTCCCGTGATGACCGTCAACGTCCCCGCCTTGATCGCGAGTGTCAGGTCGCGAAACACCAGTGTCGAACCCAGGCGCAGGGTGATCCCGGCGAAGTCGATACCGGCTTTCAGCGTCGGCAGAAGCCGCCCTGAATGTACCTCTCGCGCCGCCTGGGCACGCTCGATCGCATCGACCACGAATGACAAGGTATTTCCAGTGCTCGTCACCAGGACATAGCCTCGCTGCATGGCGCCGATGCGCGAGGAAATCCGATAGAGCAGGAATCCGATCGCCGCCAGCGCGTCGATCGGAACTGCGAACCACGCCGCCGCGACCATCAGCACGGCCGCGATTCCGATCACGATGATCGGTTCCTGGAGGATTATGGTGGCCTGTTGCGTCTCGACTAGGCTGCGCATCGTCCGCCCGAGGTCGTCGGCCTCCTCAGCGAGCAGCGGTCGCAGGAGGGATTCTCGCCCCGAAGCCTTGAGCGGCTTCATCCATGCGACGCTCTCGATCAGCCGGTTGGTGAGCGACCACAAGACCGCCGTCTTCCGGCGGCCCGCCAGACGAGAGAAACGCGTGAGACCGGCGAGCGCCACGATGACGACGATCCCGATCGCGGTCGCCGCGGCGGTCAGCTGCCAGGATACGACAAGCGCAAAACCGAGGAAGACGGCCACTTGGAGCCCATCCGCCAAGAAGCGCGCCGCATGGAGGAACGCCTCCGCGGCGCGCTCGGCCTCGCCTCCGATGGCGGTCGCAAGACGCCCTACCGGCTGCTCGACGAAATAACCCCACCGAGCCGATATCAGGGCGTCGATCAGGGAGAGACGGAACTGGTGAGCGATCCGCACGACGATCTCGGCGACGTGCCGCATGACCAGCAGCAATAGGCCGGCTTTCGCCACGATCACGATGACGAGCAAGCTCAGCAGCGACCCGATCGTCACCTGCAAGCCGAGCGCCGTCATGGCCTCCACCATGGCTCGACTGACCGCCGACCGCTCCGCTACGTTTTCATTGAGCGCGATGAAAAGCGGAAGCAGCATCGTGAGGCCGACGCCTTCCGCGAGACCAGCCAGCAGCAGGAGGAACGGCAGCGCGACCCGCCAGGCACCGTCCTGCCTCCGATAGACGCGCCACATCACGGCGAGCGTTTGACGCACCTGGTCAGCTCTCGCCGTTTCTACGGCCATTGCCGACCCCAAGGCAGCGCCAGTCGCACGAACGGCAGCGCTCGGGCGCAACTCGGGCGGCACGTCACGCCCGACGATGTGGTGATCATCTGCCCCGCCATGCGCATGGTCTTTATCATCGAGAGCCGAGGCCCGAAAGTGCGACTCCCGTTGCAGAAATGATAACACCTCCCGCATTGCGAGCCGCTTGGCAACGCGCCGGGCTTCCGCCAGTTTACGGCAGGGGTTGCCGATGAAAGTGCGAAGCGCCGCAGGCGTAGGACGACATTGACCGTGAAAAGGGGCGTCAGCACCGCAGCGCACCGCATGGAACGCCTTTGGCGGTTATCGCCGAGCACGTGGCTCATCGCGCTGGCGATGGCCGCCAGCATTGCGTTTCACCTGGTCCCCTTCTATCTGCCGGCAACCGGCGTCTTAGCATCGATGTTCGTTCGCCAGAAGGCAGCGGCGGATCTCGTGCAAAGCGACCCGGCCGCCGCCCGGATGAGCCCGAAGGAATTCGAAAGTGCGGTCGAACGGTGGACGACGCGGCACAGCGACGCGCTGATACCGCTCGAGCAGCAGGCTGCGCGGACTTTTCGCGACGCTCTCACATTCGACGGCGATGACGGGGCCCGGCATGCCTACCTCGGCGGCGCAGACGGATATTACTGGCTGAAGCTCGCCGGCTCCATGCTGACGCGTGGCACCGTATGCGATCGCATCGAGCGCGGCGTCTGCATCGACGCCCTCGGCGGCGCGCCACTGGGACAGCAGATCGAGTACACGGTCTCGCCGCACGTCTATCTGATTGCCGCCTTGCAACGTTTCATGGCGTGGCTCCGGCCCGGATTCCCACTCAGCAGCACGGCGATGCTGGTGCCGTTGGTGCTCTCGGCCCTGGTCGTGATACCCGCCTTCTCGATCGCCGAAGGCGCGTCGAATCGGCTGGGCGGGCTGATCGCCGCGCTGCTGCTTGCCTTCAACTCGCTGGCCTTTGTTCGCGGCAGCGATAGCGACGACGACATCTGGATCGTGGCGCTACCCGTTCTATCGATGGGTTTCATCACGGCCGCGTTCGCGCGACGAACTTGGAGCGCGCGGATTTGGCTCTCCGGGCTCGGCGGTATCACGTTGGCGATCCTTGCCGCCGCGTGGAAGGGCTGGCCGCTTTTCGCCCTCTATACGCTGGCCGGACTCATCACCCTTGCCGCGTGGGCCGCTGTTGCGACTCTCGTCTCGCATGCGCGCGGGCAGCCGCGCTCCCACGCCTTGGTCCGCACTACCGGATTGTGCACGCTCTCCGTCATTGCGGGATTCGTGACCGCCGGATGGCTCCTCGGCATCCACATTGATGTCGGCATCATCACGAGCGGGCTCGCGAGTGTCGTTGGTCACGCGACGTCCGTGCCCGCGTCCATCAGCACGGCGCCGATGCCGAACGTCTTTCGTCTGGTCGCAGAACTAGCGGCGGTGAAGGCGTCTAGCTTCGACCAGTCGATCGGGACCGTCGCGACCGGCCTCGGCCTGCTCGGATTTGCCCTACCGCTTTGGGTTCCAAGCGGACGCCAATCGCTCGTCGTGCTGCTGCTCCTGGTGCTGGTTCCCGCGGTTGCCGCCCTCCTCGCTCACAATGGCAGCCCGCGAGCGCCGATGCTCGCGGTGCCGGCCTTCCTTGGTCTTGCGGCGGCGATCGGAAGTTGGCTCACCGGCAACCCCGCCACGGACCGAGCGGCGGCAACCGGCATCCTTGGCCTCGCTTGGCTCGGCGCGACCCTATGGATGAGCTTCGAGGGCTTGCGTTACCTCCTTCTCGCCGTGGCGCCCCTCTCGGTCGCGGCCGGCATCAGCGTGGGTCGTGTCGCCTCGGCCGTTTCGGCGCTTGCTTCGGGCCGAGCGCGGTTCGCCCGAGCTGCCGGCGTGACGGTCGCAGGTGGATTTGTCGTCGCGACGCTCGGGCCGGTCGTCGCGGAAGGCCTGGGTCAGGCACTTAGGTATACTCCCGAGATCAACAGCGCCTGGACCACGGGCTTCGCGGCGATCCGGGCCCAGTCCAGCAGTGATGCCATCGTCGACCTCTGGTGGGACTACGGTCACTGGGCCAAGTACTACACCGATCGTGCTGTGGTGCTCGACGGCGCCTCGCTTCAGAACCAATCCGTCCACTGGATGGCGCGGTCACTTGCTGCGACGAGCGACGCCGAGGCCGTCGGTTTGCTCCGAGTGATGAATTGCGGTGCCGTGTCGGATCCCGACGGCGGGCCGCCGGCACGTCCTTATGACATGCTCGTCAGATGGAGCGCGGATCCCGGGCTCGCCTTCCGATCCATGACGGAGCTGTCTCTGCGACCGCGCGAACAGGCCGCGGCTTTTCTGCGCAACGCGGGTCTCCCCTCCGCACGCGCATCGGCCCTCCTTCAAGCCACCTATTGCACGCCGCCGCAGAGCTTTCTCGTGCTCAGCACGGACCTCTTTTATACGCAAGGCTGGCTTGTCGCCGGCTTATGGGACCCGGGCCTAGCCTATATTGTCGAGCTCGCCCACCACAGCACGGTCGCCGCGGCCGTGCCCATGATCGAGAAGAAATACGGCCTCCCGGAACCCACGGCGCGCGACCTCTACATGGCTGCCTCGCGCATTCGGACGGAAGACGACCGGGTCGCTTTCGCCACGCCAGGAGCGCAGACATGGTCGAGAGACTGGCAGCCCTGCGTATCTCAAAGCGACGAGCTGCACTGCACGCTCGATCTCGGAGATTTCGAAAAAGGGCCGCATCTCCAGGACGTGGCGGTCGATCCGGAGAACCCCGAGCGGACGCGCATCCGCATCGTGCCTCGCCCGGATGCAGCCGTCCTCGAGGCGACGCCGGCGTTGGTCGAGATTGCTCGGCCCGATCGGTTGCAGGACGTGGCGCCGGCGGATGCGACGGTCGATCTCGGGGTCCTCGTCGATCCCGACAGAAAGCGCGTATTCATCGGCACACCGCGGGTGGTTCACTCCACGTTGGTTCGGCTTGCGCTTCTGGACGGCCGATATAGCCCGCAGTTCCAGAAAATATTCGACCAGCTCGGCGTCGATCAGCGACGCGTTACCGTCTGGCGGATCGTGTGGAGGCAGCCTTGAGAGCGTCCTGGGTCTCGCCCCACGGGCCGCCCGCCAACAGCCGCTCGCACGCATCCACGACGGCGGAGGCGGCATCGGGGCTCGCCGCCGCTCGCATCCGGGCAGCCGCCATGGTCCAGGCGTCTGCGTTGCCGAGCGCGCGCGCCAGGCTCTCGGCCATCGCCGTCTCATTCCAATCCACCTCGCGAGTCCAGGCCGTTCCCGTCCGGTTCGCGAATGCGCGCACGTTGGCGAGCTGATGATCGTCGGCCACCTCGGAGATCGGCACGATCAGCGCTGGCAGGCCCAATGCCGCGATCTCCGCGAGCGTGCCCGCGCCGGCGGCGCAGATCACGAAATCCGCCCACGCATAGGCACGCGCCATGTCGGCCGTGAAACCCTCGACCGCGGCGGGCACGGACGCATCGCGATAAGCCCGCGTGATCGGCTCGGAAGGCTCGAGCCCGGTCTGATGCAGCACCTCGATGCCGATGCCGCGGCGCGCGAGACGGCCGAGCAAGGCGGGGCACGCGTGGTTGAGGAAGCCGCTTCCGCGCGACCCGCCGGTCACGATCACCCGAGCGTCCCGGCCCACGGGCGCCGCGCGCACCTGACCCGTCAAGCCCATGATCTCCGAGCGCAGGGGATAGCCCACGACCACCGACTCTCGCCAGCCCGGATACTCCGCGGTCTCCGTAAAACCGATCAGCCGACGATCCACCCATCGCTGCACCAGGCGATTGGCCCGGCCGGGAATGACGTTCGCTTCGAAGATCGCGGTGGCGATCCCGAGCGTGCGCGCGGCAGCCATGGGGCCGGCGGTGACATAGCCGCCGAAGCCCAAGGCGAGGTCCACCCGCTCGCGCGCGAGCAACCGACGCGCCTGGGCAAAGCCTCGCAGAAAAGCCCCATAGGATCGCATCCTCCCGAGCTTGGAGGCGACGCCGAACAGCGGCGCGCCGTCGATCTCGTGACAGGCATATCCACGATCGCCGATCAGCGATGCCTCGAGGCTATCCCTGCCGCCGATGAAGAGGGGCTCGGCGCCAGCATCGTGTGCGCGGTAGGCCTCGGCCACCGCCAGCATCGGGAAGACGTGCCCCGCGGTGTACCCGCCGATCAGTGCAATACGAGGCATCGCTCTCCCTTTGGCGGCACGGCGCTCGGCTCCGCTTCCCGCTTATATCGCGCACCATGGGTGCGTTGAAGCGCCAGCGCATATTGGTGCTGGTTCAGGGCGAGCTCGCCCAGAGCGCCCGCATGCTCAACCACGCACGGGAGCTCGCCGCGGCCGGTGCCGAGGTGCACCTGGTGGGGTTCGCCGCTATTGCATTGCCACTCGAGTTTGCGCAGAGCCGCTCCTTTTCGGTGCATGCGATCTCGCGCGTCGGTGCGGCGCGATGGCCGCGCTTACCCCGGCGTCTGTTTATTTCGGCGGCGACCTTGCGCTCGCTCTGGCTGACGCTTCGGATCGGATGGATCCTACTGTGGTCCGTGCCGCGCCCGCACTCGATCCTGGTGCAAAATCCGCCGGCGCTGCCGGCGGCTCTGCTCGCGGTGGTGGCGGCACGCGTTCGTCGAGCCAGGCTGATCGTCGATTGGCACAACCTCACGGCGTCGATGCTCGCGCTACGCATCGGGCCGGATCATCTCTTGGTCCGCGCGCTCGAGCGTTTCGAGCACTGGCTGGCGCACCAGGCCGAGGCGAGCTTCTGCGTCTCCGAAGCTCTGCGCGAGCGAGTGCAGCCGAGCGCAGGAAACCGTGCCTGCCTCGTCTTGCACGACCGCCCGCGGCGGCGACCAACCCCGGTCTCCGATGCCGAGCGGGCGAATATCCTGCGCCGCGTATCGGAAGCGCTCGGTGTCGACCTGGGTCTCGCCGACTATCCGCCGCCGGTCGTGCTGGTCAGCTCGACCAGTTGGAGCCAGGACGAGGATATGACCATGCTCCTCGATGCACTGGCGGCATTGGTCGACCCCAAGTCCGAGCGACCCTCGATGGTTCCTCCTCTGGCCTTGATCGTGACCGGTCTCGGTCCCGGGCGCGCCGAATTCGAGGCCCGCGCGCACCGGCTCGACAGCCCGGGCCTGCGCATCGCGACCGGCTGGCTTCCAGACGATCTCTATCGGGATTTGCTGCGTGCGGCGCATCTCGGCCTCTCGATGCACCGTTCCGCCTCCGGTCTCGATCTCCCGATGAAAATCGTCGACATGATCGAGGCCGGCCTGCCGGTCATGGCGTACGACTACGCGCCGTGCCTCGGTGAGCTTCTCTCGCGCGAGCGCGCGGCGGGTTTCTTCACGACGCCGACGGAACTTGCTGGGCGCCTCGGAGCCTTGCTGCAGGACTATCCGGCGTTGACGCATCTTGCCGGGATCAGGGCCGCCATGCCGGACCTCGCATCGCCCGGCTGGGCGGAGCAATGGCGGCGCGTAGCACAGCCGATCTTTGCCGATCGAGAGCGGCATTCCGCGGATCCGCAATCGCCATGAGGCGCGCCCTCCTCATCGATCCCGGTCTCAACAATCCCGGCGGCGGAACCTGTGTGGCCGCCTACGCACTACAGGCCCTACGCCGCGATTTCGAGGTGACCTTGCTCACCTGGAATCCAGTCGATTTCGAGCCCGTCAATGCCGCCTTCGGAACGGAGCTCAAGTCCGCCGATTTCCGACTCCTGCGCGTGCCCGATCGTTGGCGCCGCGCGCAACGACTGACCCGTCTCCCGCTGGCCCTTCTGTGCGGCAGCCTGCTGCAGAGAAAGGCGCGAGAGCTGTTGCGACGCGAGCATTTCGATCTCGTCGTCAGCACGACGAACGAGATCGACGTCGGCGTCCGCGCCATACAATACGTCCATTACCCCTGGAACTACTATCCACGACCGGACGCAGACTATCGCTGGTATCACTTCGGTCCCGTTTTGAAGCTCTACCGAGGCATGGCGATCGCCATCAATGGGGGCACGAACGAGGGTATCGCCCGGAACCAAACCCTCGTGAATTCCGCGTGGACCGGGCGGCGATTCGAGCAGTGGTACGGCTCCGCGACACGCGTGCTTCATCCACCCGTGCCGATCGATCGCGAGCCCTTGCCGTGGGACCGGAGAACCGACACCTTCGCCTGTGTCGGGCGCATGTCCCCGGAGAAGAATATCGAGGGAGTGATCGATATCCTTGCGGAGGTCCGCGGGAGCGGCTACCCGATCTCGCTGCTGATTTGCGGGCAGCGCCAAGTACCTGCCTACGAGCGCAAGATTTTGGCACTGGCCGGGGCGCATCCAGACTGGATCTCGATTTCGCTCGATGTGCCCCGAGGCGAGCTGATCGAGGGCATGGCACGCTGCCGATACGGCATCCATGGGATGGTCGGCGAGCACTTCGGCATCGCCGTCGCCGAGATGGCGCGGCTGGGATGCCTTTGCTTCGCGCCCGCGGACGGCGGACCCGCCGAAATTCTCGGGAACGACCCGGCGCTGCTCTACGCCTCGCCCGGCGACGCCGTCGAAAAGATCTGCCGGCTGCTTGCGGACCCCGGCGCCCGCGCCGAGGCCCGGCAGCGCCTGGAGGCCCGCGCCGGCTTGTTCTCCGCTGAACGCTTCACTGCCGAATTTCGCGAAATTTGCTCGGAGTTCGTGGCGTCATCGGCGCGAGCGAGCTAAGTCGCGCGTTAGAAGGTCAGGGATGGCCGTCGCGCAAAGCGGTCGCGCGGACGGATCGCCAATCCCCTTGGGGCTCCCGGCCGCGACGGATCAGGCCGACCATGAGCGCGCCGGTGATCGCCGCGCCGGCGCCAAGCGCGAGCACGGGCTGCCAGACCGCCGCCAGGGCGGCGCCTGCGAGCGCGAGGCTTCCGGCCAGGACCAGGCGGACCACGGCCGCGTGATTGCCATCGCGTTCGAGGGCGCGTTGAAAACAGTGCATCCTATGGGCGCGCCAGAACGGCTCGCCCTTGATCACGCGGCGGAACAAGGTCAGCGACGCATCGCTGAGGTAGTAGAGCGAGAGCAGCAAGGCCGGCGCCCAATAACCGTGCCCGGCCAGCTCCAGGAGCAGCCAACCCACGACAAAGCCCAAGGGCACGCTGCCGACATCGCCGAGGAACACGCGAGCGGGATACCAGTTCCACGGCAGGAAACCCGCCGCCACCGCCGCCAGCGTGACACCCAGCAGCAGATAGCCCTCCGGGCCGAAGCCCGTGAACGCGCCGATCACCGAGACGCCGATCCCGATCACGACGGTCTCGACGCCGGTCATGCCGTCGGCACCATCCATGAAATTGAACACGTTGATGAACCAGACCCAGGTGACGGCGGTCAGTACTTGATCGAGCCAGGCCGGCAGGAAACCTTGGAAGAGCAGCCCACGCCCCGGCCAGCCCAACAGCGCCACGATCACCGCGGCGATTTGGACCACGAGCCTGAGCGTTACCGACATGTCCCTAAGATCGTTGCGCCAGGACACTGCCGCCAGTACGAAGGCCAGCGCCGAGATTCCGAGGATCCCGCGCGGCACGAAGCCCGTGAGCGCAAGCGTGATCCAGATCAACAGGAGAACGGTGACGACCGCCGCGCCCGCACCTTTCGGAACCGGTCGATCGTGCGAGGACCGTTCGCCCGGGCGGTCGAAGATGCCGCGCTCCGTGAGCCAGCGGATCATGGCCCAAGTTCCCGCCCAGCTTCCGATCCAGGCCAGCGCGGCGACGATGAAGATCGCGGTCATGGTGTGCTATCCCGCATTGGCCGGCGCATCATCCCGCGGCGCGCCCCAATCCAGGCATCACCACCGAGCCAATCCTTTCGGCGCGGGCACATCACGATAACCCCTGGGTTCCCTGCCCCCAAAGCGAAGCCTCAACTCGCAAACGTGCTTCCGATGCCTTGGTACACCAGGAGATGCCGTATCGTCGAATCCCTCCCCGCTGGCAGAAGGATGCCGCCCACCAATGTCATGCGATAAGCGACCGAGACGGGCGCGGGCACCACGCCCGCCTGCAGCGCCGTCATCAGCGCGCCGCCGCCCCACAGGAGCGCGGTCAGCAGGAAACGAGCCGCGATCACCGGCGTGCCCGGATCAGCTCGCTGGCTTGGGGCGCCGCAGCAGCGCAACGCCCGCGATCACCAGCGCGCAGCCGAGGAGTTGCTGCCCCGTCGGGTAGCTCCCGAACGCCGCGGCTGTGACGATGCCGAATAGCGGGATCAGATTGAGGTAGAGCGAGGTCACGATGATCCCGATCCGGGACACGCCATAGTTCCAGAGCACGCTACCCAGCAGAGTGACCGCGCCGATAAGCCAGACCAGCAAGGCCAACGTGGACGGCGAGGGCAGCGAGCGCGGCACCGCCGCCACACCGGCAGCAAGCAACACCAGATAGATCGGCGTCAGCACCGCGGCGGCGCCGAGGTAGCTCACGGCGGTGACGCGATGCTGACCCCACGACCCCAGCCACAGCTGTGCCTTGAGCGAATACCAGGTCCAAGATAGCGAGGCGAGCACCAGCAGCCATTCGCCCCCACGCACGCCCGCCTGCGCGCCGGGCGCTACATTCCCGAGCGCCGCGATGATGGCGCCCGCCGTCGAAAGGCCGAACGCACCGATGGCGCCGCGCGGCAAGGGTTGGCGGAAGGCAAGCGCCGCGTAGGCCGCCGCCACCACCGGCGACGCGCCGGAGACGATGATGGCGGAGACCGGATTCGAGAGCGCGATCCCGACCGTGAATAAGAGCGAGAAGGCGGCGACCGCGGCGCCCAGCGCCATGGCGCGCGGCCAAGGGATGGTGCGCAGCCAGGATACTCCGTCGATCCCGATGGAAATCGCCAGCAGCACGCCGGCGGCGGCTGCGACGCGCAGGGTCGAGAGGGTCCACGCATCGAATTCCGTCAGGACGATCTTGGCCGTGGGAACCAGCGTGCCCCAGGCGAACATGGTGACGACGGTTCCGACATGGGCGGCCACATGGGCCGGACGCGTCACCGGCCGGACGGCGATCGGTTCATCCATCGCCAAGGATCATAGCCTGCTCCTCATCCCGAGCCGCGTCCTGAGCTTGTCGATAGGCGCGAGCCGAAGGACGCACAATGCACCGGGATGACGACGCGCCTCTCACATGTCAAAATCCAGGGGTGATCTGGAAATCCGGGATCAAGGAGTCCGATATGCCAATTGTTGAGGATAGGCCCGATCTGCGAGACTCCGCGATCGTTCCGGAGGGCGCGATCGAGAGCTTCCGGCTCGACGGTGCGGTGTTGCTCAAGGGGTATTTTCGCGATTGGGTTGAGCCGCTGCGCGCGGGCATCGAGCGCAACTTGGCCGAGCCTGGTCCCTTTCAGCGCGTCTATACGCCGACGGGCGGTTCCGGCCGTTTCGTCGGCGACTACTGCAACTGGGCGCGGATCCCCGAGTATCGGCGGTTCGTGTTCGAAAGCCCGGCGGCGCGGGTCGCCCAGCAATTGATGGGATCGCGCTCCGTGCGGATGTTCCACGAGCACATCCTGGTCAAGGAGCCGGGTACCCGCGAGCTCACGCCTTGGCACCACGATCAGCCCTATTACTGCGTCGACGGCGCGCAGAATGTGAGCCTCTGGATGCCGCTCGATCGGGTACCGCGCGACATCTGCGTCGAGTTCGTGGCGGGCTCTCACCGCTGGGGCCGGTGGTTCAGGCCGCGCAAATTCAGCGGCGTTGCCTACGACCACCAATCGGACGCGCTGGAGGACATGCCCGATATCGGCGCCCACCGGTCGGACTATCGGCTGCTGAGCTGGGACGTCGAGCTCGGCGATGCGATCGCGTTCACCTTCCTGACCATCCACGGAGCGCCCGGAAATCCCACCAGCGGCCGCCGGCGCGCCTTCGCTTCGCGTTGGCTGGGCGACGACGCCGTCTATGCGCAGCGCCCTGGCGAGATTTCGCCGCCGTTTCCGGGCCTTGACCAGCGCCTGAAGCCGGGCGAGCCAATGGCCGCCGAGGAGTTTCCGCTCGTCATCGGGTGAGGCCGCCGTCAATCCCAGTGTGACCTGCCGGTCTGAGACCGGTTTGCAGAACTGTCATCGAGAAGCGATAGGGTGCCGCGGCCACCGTGGAGCAACTCGCCGCCATGACCACCGAGGACACCCGCTTCGACCTGGAGCTCAGTCGTCGCAAGCTGCTCGCCGCCGCCGGTATCGCGGGAGGAGCCGTCGCGGCGGCGTCCCTGATCGGAGCCGGGCATGCCGAGGCTGCAGCCCCCTCGCGCCGATCGCTCGATCCGGCGACGACGCCTCCGCTCGCTGGCCTCCATCTGCAGTTCGGCGCGGACGCATCCTCGGAGATGGTCGTGTCCTGGCACACGCTGCAACCCGTTCGCCATCCCCGTGTCATGCTCGGGCGTCTCGACGGCAAGCTCGAGCAAACCGTCGAAGCCACGGGCACCAGCTACACCGACGCAAAGTCCCGCCAGGTCGTCTACGCCTATCATGCGAGGCTCGGCCGACTGCGGGCCGACTCGGCTTACCTCTATGGCGCGCTGCACGACGGCGCCGAGCCGGAGTTCGGGACGTTCCGCACCTCACCGCGGGGCCGCTCGCCCTTGACGTTCACCAGCTTCGGCGATCAGGGCACCCCGAGCCTGGGTAAGAAGTACGTGCCGCCCGCGGGTGTGGCGCTGCCCAATCCCCCCTATGTGAACGACAATCTCGGCTCGCCCGCGGCGGGCGATACCACGCTCGGCGTGGAGCGGCTGCAACCCTTGTTCCACCTGTTCAACGGCGATCTCTGTTACGCCAATCTCGCCGAGGACCGGGTGCGCACCTGGTGGGACTTCTGGGAGAACAACAGCCGCAGCGCCCGCAACCGTCCCTGGATGCCCTCGGCCGGCAATCACGAGAACGAGCTGGGCAACGGACCGATCGGGTATCAGGCCTATCAGACCTACTTCTCGCTGCCGCCGCAGGCCGGCCAGACCGACATGACGCGCGGGCTTTGGTATGCCTTCACCGCGGGCGCAGTGCGCGTGATCAGCATTGCCAACGACGACGTCACCTACCAGGACGGCGGCAACTCCTACGTCCGGGGTTATTCCGCCGGCGCTCAGAAGGCCTGGTTGGAAAAGGAATTGGCCGCGGCCCGTCGCGACCAAGATGTCGACTGGGTCGTGGTGTGCATGCACCAGGTCGCCGTCTCGACGGCCGATATGTTCAACGGCGCGGACCTTGGGATCCGCGAGGAATGGGTGCCGTTGTTCGACCGATACGGCGTCGACCTCGTGGTGTGCGGGCACGAGCACCACTACGAGCGCTCGCACCCGATCCGCGGCCGGGAAGCGAACGCCACCCTGACGCCCGTCCCCGCGGCGACCGCCACCGACGTGATCGACACCAGCAAGGGAACGGTGCACATGGTGATCGGCGGCGGCGGGACCTCCGTTCCGTCGAACCAGCTGTTCTTCAACCCGCCGCAGTGTCGGGTGATCACCTCCGTCGGCGAGCCCGACCCGGCGACCGGCAAGCGTCCGCCTGTCTACGTGAAGGAGCAAGCGCCCTGGTCGGCGGTCAGAAACGCCGCGCATTCCTACGGCTTCGCGGCATTCGTCGTCGATCCCGGGTCGCGCCGCGGCGGCCTCACCACGATCACGGTCACCTATTACGACGTGCTGGGGCCGGACGGTCAGCTGGCCCCGTTCGAAACCTTCACGCTGCGCCGGCCTCGCCGAGATTAGATTCGTCGCGTGGTCTGCCGAAGTTGAAGCGTGATCGCGCTTTAGAGCTTCAGCGCCGCAACGAGCACGCGCGCCTTCGCCGCTACCGCGGCGCGGTCGAGCCCGGGCTTGTAGAGCGCCGAGCCGATCCCGAAGCCGTTAGCGCCGGCTTTGAGCCAAGCCGGGATGGCGGCAGCGTCGATGCCGCCGACGGGGAGTATGGGCATCGTCCGCGGCAAGACCGCGCGCATCGCCGCCAGGACCTTCGGCGACGCCGCCTCCGCCGGAAAGAGCTTCAGCCCATCGGCCCCGGCGTCGATCATGGCGAAGGCCTCGGTCGGCGAGAAGAATCCGGGAATCGCCAAAAGGCCCAGCTCCTTCGCGCGCTTCACCACCACAGCATCGGCGTGGGGCGTCACGATCAGCGTGCCGCCGGCCTCCCGGATCGCATCGACGTCGCCGCTGCGCATGACCGTGCCCGCACCCAGCAGGGCTCTGCCCGCGCAGGCGGCGGCAAGGCGGCGGATGCTCTCCAGCGGTTCCGGCGAGTTGAGCGGCACCTCGATGATCAGGATGCCGGCTGCGATCAAGCCCTCCGCAATGTCGACGACCTCGCGAGGCTCGACGCCGCGCAGGATCGCGATCAGGGGCGATTTTGCGAGCCACGATGCGAGCGCGGTCACGTCGCCACCCCCCTCGCCTGCGCGATCGCCCAAAGCCCGCGCGGCGCGGGCTCGCCTGCGATCGGCCGCGCCTCGACACCGCAGCGCGCGAACGCCCGGCAGTAGAGTCGCGCGAGCGTGGCCTCGCCGATCACCGCCACCGGTGCCGAGGGCGCGGCGGCGCGGATCTCATGGCCGATGAGAAGCCCCGAGAGATAGGAGGCAAGGCCCGCGGCTGGGATTTCGTGGAACAAGCCGCGGGTTCGCACGCCGAACAAATGGTGCAGCAGTCCCTGCCCCTGCGCCGAGCGGCCGACGCCCGCGTCGAAGGCGGGCTCGTCCTCGACTGTCTCCGCAGTACCGAGCCGCCCCAGGATGCTGTGCCGCCAGAGCACGCCGAACACCTCGCCGGTCATGTATGTGGCGAAATCGACGATCCCGCGGTCTTTCACCCGGACATACTTGCTGTGGGTCCCCGGCAAG
>DASZHJ010000016.1:0-6448 GCA_035938015.1 Allostellaceae bacterium | reverse complement strand
GCGGTCATCGCTCTAAGCGCCGCGGGCGCGCGGCAGGATCACGCGCTCGACCGCCTCGGCAAAGCCGTCCTCGTCATTCGAGAGAGTGAGCGCACTCGCCGCTCGCTTCACCTCCGCGCTCGCATTCCCCATGGCGATGCTGAAGCCGCTGTTCCTGAACATGGGGAGGTCGTTCGCCATGTCGCCGAGGGTGACGATCTCGGCGGCGGGCACGCGAAGCCGCCGCGCGATCTCCTTGAGCGCCACGCCCTTGTCGGTGCCCGCGGGCGTGATGTCGAGATAATAGGCCTGCGAGCGCACGACCGAGGCGCGCGCGCCCAGCGCCTGGCGCACCACCGGCTCGGCGGACGCGAGCCGCGCGAAATCCGCGCTCACGCCCACCAGCTTCACGGCGCCCTCGAGATGCTCCTCCAGGTGCGCGACCAGGGTGGGCTCGGTTCGGATGGTGCGGATCTCCTTCTCGACATAGGCGCCGCTCGGTTGCTCCAGGAGCCAGCGCTCGCCCGTGAAGAGCCAGGCATCGACCCCGAGCGAGCCCAGCAGCGCCACCGCCTCACGCGCGGTCGGCGGCGGCAACCGGCGCTCCTCGATCACGCTCAGATCGGTGGGCGCCACCAACGCCGCGCCGTTGAAGGCGCCGATCGGCAGATGGAGCGCCAGCGCCTCCACCAGCATGGCAAGGCCGAAGGGCGGCCGGCTGCTGATGATGGAGAAGCCGATGCCGGCCTCGCCAAGCCGCCTCGCCGCCGCGCGGCTGCGCTCGGTCAGCAGCTTCTGCGTCGTCACCAGCGTGCCGTCCACGTCCGACACCACCAGCGACACCCGGCTCATCGCGCCTCCTCCGCATTGGCTCGGTTGGTCGGTTTCTCGGGCATGCCGCATTGACTTGGTCCGCGACGACGAAAAAGCGAGCCTCGCCCGCGATTCCGCAGGGGCGAGCGCAGCCCTCACCCTCCCATGTCCCTTCAGGACGTGGGTCCCTCCCTCTCCCGCTCTCGCGGGCGAGGGGCTTCAAGTCACTTCTCAGGGGTACCTAACTGTGGCCTTTTGCCTGCTAGAATCGGCGATCGCGGGCGGGCGGCGGCGGGGTGACACTCGTGATTTCGTAGCCGGCGCTTTGCAGCTCTGCGGCCGCTCGGCGCGCGCTGGCCTCGCTCCGCACGAAGGACATGCCCGTCGTCGCGGGCTCGCGCGGATCGCGGTAGGCGATCGCGAAGGTGGCGTCATGGAAAATCACGCGCGAGGCCGTTCCGGATGACATCGTCGTCAATTCACCGCCCCTCCATCGGCTGGCGTGGCTTTGCGGGTCTGGCGTTCTGCTGGCCATGGCTCCGGCGCTCCGCGCTGTCGCAGCAACCTGGCATTGAGAAAGGCGATTTGAATAGTCAGGGATTTCCCCTATATCGACGACGCCATGGTTTGACACCCGTCGGCGCCGGGCTGAGCATGGTCGGGAGGGCGATAACCAAACGGGGAGGCAAGCCATGCGCGAGATGGTTGCGGATACCAGCAACGCTGGATGCGCTCGATTTCTGGCGGCTACGATCGCGGGCCTGATCTCGATCGGGCTCGCGCTGGCGCCGGCGCGCGCCGACACGGTCAAGACGCTGGAGCCGGGCGTGCTCACTGTCGGCATCAACGGCGATATGCCCATGACCTCGGTCAAGGACGGCAAGCTCACGGGCTCCGACGGCGAGATCATGACGCTGGTGGCCGAGCGGCTCGGGCTCAAGATCAAGACCAACCAGATGGACTGGTCGGCGCTCATCCAATCGACCAAGCAGGGCAAGCTCGACGTGATGCTGGGCGCCATGGGCTGGATCAAGCCGCGCACCGAGATCATGGCGCTGACGGATCCGATCTATTATTTCGGCAGCTCGCTCTCCCAGAAGACCGCGACGAACTACAGCACCTTCGCGGAGATGAAGGGCAAGCGCGTCGGCACGGTGACCGGGTTCACCCTGGTGCCGGAGCTGAAGACGGTGGAGGGCATCGGCGAGGTCAAGCTCTACGACACCTCGGACGGCGCCTTGCAGGACCTGCTCGCCGATCGCGTCGACGTGGTGATGCTCGACCCGCCGCTGATCGACTACGCCGCCTACCAGCATCCCGAATGGGGCATTCACCGGGTCGAGCTGAAGCCCGAGAAGGCGAAGTATCCGATCATGTCGACGAAGTACAACGTGATCTTCGGCGTCAACAAGGAGGAGAAGGCGCTGGCCGATGCCATGAGCGCCGAGATCCAGAAGATCTGGGCGAGCTGCGAGAACGTGAAGATCATGGCGAAGTACGGCATGAAGGACGCGTCCTGGTTCACGCCGCCCGATCCCAATCCGCGCGTCGGCGTCGACCGAGACGCCGGCTGGAAATCGCCGGACGGCGCCAACTGTCTGAAGACGAACTGAGGCCGAGCGCCTGGCTCTAGGTCCCCGTCGTCGGGTCGGCTTTGGGCGGGTCTTGCTCGAGCAAAAGGGCGAGGGCGTCGCACTGGCCCGCAAGAACGAGCACCTGGTCGCGGATGGCGGGAACGTCAATGCTGGCGGCCAGCGAGCGAAGGATGCTCGCTTGCTCCCGAAGCTGAGCGATGCGCGTCATGACCTGCTTGCCCCTTGCGGCCAGACCAGCCTCCCATCCTTGCACGTATCGGTAGCCTCCTCAGTACGCTACCGCACGCCCACGGTTCGGTGCGGGGGTCGAGCCGACCCTCACCCTCCCAGCGCTTGCGCGCCGGGCCCCTCCCTCTCCCGCCCAAGCGCGGGAGAGGGGCTATTCAGACCGAGCGCTGAGAGGCCCCTCGCCCGCGCTTGGAGCGGGAGAGGGAGGGGCCCGGCGCGCAAGCGCTGGGAGGGTGAGGGCGCGCGCCGCGACATTCCCGGGTGACCGCCGGGGCGCAGGTATGAGAGCATGGGGGCGCGAGCCCGCGCTGCGTCGCGGGGCCGCGGGGGGCAGTCGGGGTAGCGGGGGCAGATGGAGACACGGGCCAACTATCTCGCGGTCGCGGCCTTCGTGGTCGCCATCCTGGCCTGCACCATCGGCGCGGCGATCTTGCTGCTCAATCTGCATCCGTTTCCCGATACGCGCGCCTTTTACGAGATCGATTTCCACGGGTCGGTGGCGGGCCTCAAAGTCGAGGCACCCGTCTATCTCGCGGGCATCCCCATCGGCAACGTGCGCAAAGTCCAGCTCGATCCCGAGGATCCGACCGTGGTCCATCTCACCATCGAGGTCCGAAAGGACGCGCCGGTCCGGTCCGATTCGGTGGCCTCGCTCGACGTCAGCCTGGTGTTCGGCGACGCCTCCATCAGCATCACCGGAGGCAGCGAGCAGGCGGCGCCCCTGCCCGTCCTGCCCAACCGCCGTTATCCCGTCATCGCCTCGCACCCCTCCGAGCTCACGACGGACTGGGTCGAGAACCTGATCGAGCGGACCATCAAGGTCTCGGACGCGCTCATCGTCATGCTCGACGAGACGAACCGCCAGGCGTTCTCCGACACGCTGCAAGCCACGCAGAGGCGACGGCACGCGGCGTCGGCGGGACCGAGAGGCTCGGCGGCATGATCGATGATTTCGATACCGGCGTGCGCGACATGCATGCGCAAGCGGACGCGTTGACGGTCCGGCTCACGGATCTCTCGGCCTCGCTCGCCACGATCGAGACCGGTATCGGCGACGCCTCCGCGATCGTCAGGAAAGTCAACAGCTGGGCCCGCGACTTCGACGTCCAAGTGCAGGGCATCCGGCCGGAGCAAACGGATCTGACCCAGAACACGCTGAGAGACCTCACGGGCAGCATTGCGGAGGCGCGCGCGGTGGTGCGCCATTTCGCCCGCGTGGTCGACGACTTCGCGCGCGATCCCTCGCACACCTTCTCCGGCAAGCCCGCGGGCACCTACAAGCCCAAATAGCCGCGGGCACGATGCGAGCGTGACTGGATGAAACCGAATCGCTTCACTCGATGCGCGTGCCACAGTCCATGCCCCTCCCCCCTTGAGGGGGAGGTTAGGGTGGGGGGTGGGGCTTGCGCGATGTTCCCGGCGCTGATCCTGGTGGCGCGACCCCCCTCCCCACCCTCCCCCTCAAGGGGGGAGGGGCGACGCGCGGTGCCGCTTCGGCGTCAGACCATGCGCTAGCGGCGACGCCATGAACGCACCGACCTCGCCCTACTTCACCGCGGAGCACGAGATGCTGCGCGGCACGGTGCGGCGCTTCATCGAGGAGCGCGTGAAGCCCGAGGCCGATGCCTGGGAAGCCGCCGGCTTCGTGCCCCGCGACGTGCTCAGCCAGATGGGCGAGCTCGGGCTGCTGGGCATCCGCTATGAGAGCCGGTACGGCGGCAGCGAGCTCGACACGCTCGCCACCGTGGTGCTGGCGGAGGAGCTGGGCCGCTCGACCTATGGCGGCTTTGCGATCACCGTGCTCGTGCATACGGATATGGCGAGCCCGCACCTCTGGCACGCGGGCACGCCCGAGCAGCGCGACCGCTACATGCCCGATATCGTCAAGGGCCGGCGCATCGCCGCGATCGCGATGACCGAGGCGGACGCCGGCTCGGACCTCGCGGGGATGCGCAGCAGCGCGCGCCGCGAGGGCGATCACTGGGTGCTCAATGGCACCAAGATGTTCATCACCAACGGCGTCCACGGCGACATCTTTTTCGTTGCCGCCAAGACCGGCGAGCCCGGCCGCAACCGCGCCATCTCCATGTTCATCGTCGAGAAGGGCACGCCGGGCTTCGCCGTCGCGCGCCCGCTGAAGAAACAGGGCTGGCTCTCCAGCGACACCGCGGAGCTGGTGCTCGAGGACTGCCGCATCCCCGCGGGCAACCTGCTGGGCGAGGAGAACCAGGGCTTCTACGCGCTGATGAAAAACCTGCAGAACGAGCGCATCGTCATGGGCGCCCAGGCCATGGGCGAGGCGGCGAAGGCGATCGAGCTGACGCTCGAGTGGACCACCCAGCGCAAGGCATTCGGCCGGACGCTCTGGGAGAACCAGGCCATCCGGCATCGCCTGGCGATGCGCGCGGCGGAGGTCGAGGCCGCCCAGGCGCTGATCTACTTGACCGCCTGGCGCGACGCGCAGGGCCAGCAGGTCACCAAGGAAGTCTCGATGATCAAGGCGCTCTGCGGCACGCTGGTCAACGCGGTGATGTACGATTGCCTGCAGTTCCACGGGGGCATGGGTTACATGCGCGAGAGCGCGATCGAGCGCATGTCCCGCGACGCGCGCGTGCAATCGATCGGCGGCGGCGCCACCGAGGTGATGCTCGAGGAAGTCGCCAAGCGCTTGGTGTGAAGACAGTAGGGAGCAGTCGCGATGATCGTATGCTCGGCGGCGCGCCGCCTTGGGCTTTCGCTGGCGACGGCATTTCTGGGGCTGGCGCTCGGATCGAACGGCGGCGCTTGGGCGCAGGCCTATCCGCCTGACGGAACCGACTTCCCAACCATCGCGCCCAACGAGGGCCCGGAGGGAGCGGCGGGCCTGAAGCCGCTCAGCGTGCCGCCGCCCAAGGGCTTCGACCAGCAATCGATCTGGAACATGAAAGTGGTGGGGTTCAACGACGGTCAGGGACGCCCGAGCTCGGACGACGGCTGGATCGAGAACCAGAACGGCCGCTACATCGTCTATATGACCAGCACGGGCGGCAGCAAACTCAATCCGCTCACCGGCAAGGTGGAGAACAGCGGCACGTCGCTGATCGATGCGACCGATCCCGCGCACCCCGTCTATCTCGCCAATATCCCGACCGAGACCGCCGCGGGCGCGGCGCACCTCGCGGTCTGCGGCGGCAGCACGTTGCCGGGCGGGCAGAAGAACCGCTGGTACATGCTGCGGCACGACGGTCCCACCAACTGGGAGGTCTGGGACACCACCGATCCCGCCAAGCCCGCGCGGCTCGCGGTGCTGATCGGCAGCGGCAAGAACACCCATCACGCCTGGTGGGAATGCGACACCGGCATCGCCTATGCCGTCTTCCAGTCGACGAGCGACGGCTGGCACGCAAACCAGCACGTCTACATCTGGGATCTCGGCGATCCCGCGGCGCCGCAGTTCATCCGGCAGTTCGGACTGCCGGGCCAGCAACCCCGCGCCAATCCCGCGGCGCAGAGCTGCACCAACGCGCCGGGGCCCGATTGCTACGAAGGCGTCACCAATCCGCCGACCGGCGCGCACGACATCTACTCCGCGGGCAAGACCCGGAACCGCGTCTATATCGGCTACGGCAGCGCCGCCAACGGCATCGCGCAGATCCTCGATCGGGAGAAGCTGCTCGCGGGATGCGCGGCCTCGGCGAACCCGCAGGACTGCGCCAACAACCCCTCCCAGGCGGATCTGCTCTATCCGCAGATCAGCTACCTCACGCTCAATCCGCAGGACGGCGCGCACACCTTCATCCCGATCTTCGGCGTGCCGATCCCGCAGGAGCAAACGGATTTCCTCACGGGCACGC
>DASZHJ010000015.1:0-2784 GCA_035938015.1 Allostellaceae bacterium | reverse complement strand
GCCAAGGTGAAAGCGGGCGCGGTCGCCGACGGGATCATCGCGGCGATCGATGCCTGCGGCACGGTGCTGGAGACGCATCACCCGGCCGCGCGGTAACACGCGCCGATTTTGCTTTTTGCGCGATCTGACCCATTCTTGTTGGGATCGGAGGCCGAGACATGCTCGCGCGGCCTGTTCGCTCCTGGATCTGGTGTGCGCTCGCGGCGCTCTCCGCGGTGCTTCCCGCGTCTGCAGCAGCGCCTCCCAACCCCGATCCCGAGCTCTCGGCCTGGTTCCGGTCGCTGAGCCGGCCCTGGCGACCCGGCTCCGGCGCCACAGTCAAATGCTGTGACATGGCCGACTGCCGCGTCACCGACTACCGCGAGGTCGGCGACCATTACGAGGTGCTGATCGACGAGCGCTTCCCCGGCGTGCAGGGCGCGTCCTGGCAACGGGTGCCCCCACGCGCCATCGTCGAGCACACGGAAAATCCAACCGGCGGCGCGGTCGCGTGCTGGCACGAGGGCGAGGTGTTCTGCTTCGTGCGGGCGGAGGAGACGTAACACCCCCACGGGAGGTGTGAGGCAGCGAGCTTATCCTGTGCCGACCCGCTCGATGAACCATGCCATGGCCTCGAGCGTGAGCGCCTCTTGATCGCGATGCGGCGAGTGCTTGCAGTGGGCGAGCAGCAGGCGCTCGAACGGCCCGGAGACACCGCGCTCGATCGCATCGAGCTGGGCCAAGGTCCCGTACTCGTCGTCGGCGCCTTGGATCGCCAGCACCGGACAGCCTACGCCCGGCAAATGGCCCTCGATGTTCCAGGAGCGGAACGCCGGATCGAGCCAGATGTCGTTCCAGCTCCAGAACGCGTGGTCAGGGTCGTTGTGGTAGCGCGCGAGGCGGCCGCGGATATCGGTGGCTCGATAGGCGGCCTTCGCCTGCGCGATGCTGGCGACCGTCATGTCCTCGACGAAGACATGCGGCGCCTCGAGGATGAGCGCGCGCACCGGCCAGCGCCTGCTGCCGGCATGGATCAGCGCGATCGAGGCGCCATCGCTGTGGCCGATCAGGATCGGGTTGGCGATGCCGAGCTCGCGCAGCAGCTTCGGCAGTCCCTCGGTCGCTTCCTCGTGCATGTAATCGACCTTGCGCGGCGCCTCGAGCCGATCGGACTTGCCGTAGCCTCTACGTGAATAGACGAGCGCCGCGGCGCCGGTGCGTGCGGCCAGCTTCGCCGGAAAGTCCCGCCAGAGCGCGACCGAGCCCAGACCCTCGTGCAGGAACACCAGGCTCGGCGCATCGGCGCGTGTGCCGGCGATCCGCTCGACCTCCAAGCGCTGACCGTGCACGGTCACGAAGGCCATGCGCTCAGACCCCGAGATGCCTTTGGAGGATATCGGGCTCGGCCCGAAGCGCCGCGGCGGTGCCGGAGAAGACGGCCCGTCCCTTGACCAGGATCACGGCGCGGTCGGCGATCCCCGTTGCCGCGGCGTGGTTCTTGTCGACGATGACGGCGGCCATGCCGCTCGCTCGCAGGCGCCGCAGGATCGACCAGATCTCGCGTGCGATCAGCGGCGCCAGCCCCTCGGTCGCCTCGTCGAGGATCAGCAGCTCGGGATTTGTCATGAGCGCGCGCCCGATGGTGAGCATCTGCTGCTCACCGCCGGAGAGGCGGGCGCCGCCGTGATCGAGCCGCTCGGCAAGGCGCGGAAACGTCTCGAGCACGCGCGCGAGCGTCCAGTCCGAGCGCCCGTCACGGCCCGGCCGCGCCGCCATCACGAGGTGTTCGCGCACCGTCAGGCTCGCGAAGATGCCGCGACCCTCGGGCACCAGGGCGAGGCCCGCGCGCGCCACCGCGTGGGCGGAGGCTCCGGTCATGTCGCGGCCGTCGATCATGACCCGGCCGCGCTTGGGCGGCGTCAGTCCCATCAAGCTGCGGAGCAGCGTGGTCTTGCCCATGCCGTTGCGCCCCATGAGTGCCACGGTCTCGCCGTGGCCGACCTCGAAGTCGACGCCATGGAGAATGTGGCTCGGACCGTAATAAGTATGGAGCCCTTCAGCAGAGACCAGAGCCGGAGCGCTCACGATTCGACCTCCGCGGTGCCGAGATAAGCCTGCTGCACGGCCGGGCTCTCGCGAATGGCCCGAGGCGGGCCGCGCTCGAGAACCCGGCCGTTCACCATCACCGTCAACAGGCTCGCCACCGAGAACACCGCGTCCATGTCGTGCTCGACCAGGAGCACGGCGTGACTCTCGGCGAGCCGCGCGATCAGCGCCACCATGCGCTGGCTTTCCTCGGCGCCCATGCCGGCGAGCGGCTCGTCGAGCAGCAGCACCTTGGGCTCGGTCGCGAGCGTCATGGCGATCTCGAGCTGGCGCTGCTCGCCGTGACTCACCGCGCCCGCCAGCCGCTCCCAGGGCTCTTCCAGACCGACTAGTCCCAATGCACGCGCCGCGCACTCGATGAGGGCGGCATGATCGAGCGCAGGCCGGAAGAACCGGAGGGAGCTGGGCAGGCGCGCCTGCGCCGCCAGGCGGCAGTTCTCGAGCAGCGTGAAATCCGGAAAGATGTTGACCTTCTGATAGCTGCGCCCGATGCCGAGCCGCGCGATACGGTCGGCGGAGAGACCGGCGATCTCTCGATCCTCGAAGCGGATGGCGCCGGCGCTCGGCGCGAGGTCGCCCGAGAGCATGTTGATGAGCGTGGTCTTGCCGGCGCCGTTTGGCCCGATGACCGCATGCACCTCGCAGGGCCGAAGCTCGAGGGAGACATCGCTCACCGCAGCAAGGCCATCGAACGTCCTG
>DASZHJ010000014.1:0-7867 GCA_035938015.1 Allostellaceae bacterium | reverse complement strand
AGGAGCACGTTCTCGACCTCCTTCGGATAGATGCTCTCGCCGGCGCAGCTGATGCGGTCGTCAAGCCGCCCGACGATCTCGACATAGCCTTGGCTGTCGGCGCGCACGATGTCGCGGGTGCGGAACCAGCCGTCGGGCAGCAGGCGCTCCGCCGTCACCTGCGGCAGGTTGTGGTAGGCCGAGAGATTGGCGGGTGAGCGCACCAGCAGCTCGCCGAGCTCGCCCACCGGCACGTCGCGCGCGACGTTCTCGGGATCGACGATGCGCAGCTCGACGCCGGGATAGGGCAAGCCGGTGGTGCCCCGCTTTGTGATGCCCCAGCGCGGGTTGTTGCACACGAAGCCGCACTCGGTCAGGCCGTAGGCCTCCAGCATCGGCGCCAGCTTGCGCGTGAACTCCTCCAGCAGATCCTCGGGCACTTCCGAGGAGCCGCAAATCACGAAGCGCAGCGACGAGCAGTCGCTCTCTTTCAGCAGCGCCTCCTCCCGCAGCATCAGCTTGTACATGGCGGGAACGCCGGTGGTGTAGGTGCACCGCTCGCGCTCGATGGCACGGATCATCTCCACGGGATGCACGTCGTGCAGGATCACCAGCGTGCCGCCGCATTCGAGCATCGAGAAGACGCCCGCGATCATGCCGTTCGCATGGAACATCGGCACCGCGAGCAGGCAGCGCTCGTCCGGCCCGTAGAGCAGCGCGCGCCGCAGGTTGCGCGTCGCCCAGTCCATTGCCTGATGGGTCAGCAGCACGCCCTTCGGCTGGCCGGTCGAGCCGGAGGTGTAGGAGAGGAGGGCTACATCGCCCGCCGCCCGCTCCAGGACGCGCCGATCGGTACTCTGTCCCGCCAGCCAATCGTCATAGAGCGCGGTCCCCGCGGGCGCCTGATCCATCACGAAGACGCGGCTCAAAGTCGGGATCGTCTCGGCGAGAGTTGCCGACTCCGCGCCGAAGTCGGCTGAGGCAAACAGAATTTGCGCGGACGCATCGCGCATGATGTGCGTGAGGGTACTGAGGTGCGCCCGCGTCGTGGTCGGCGTCACCGTCGCGCCCGTGCGCAGGGCGCCGAGCAGGGTCTCGACGAAGCGATGGTCGTTCTTGACCAGGACCGCCACATGGTCGCCCGCGCCGATCCCCAGGGTCCTGAGCCCGTTCGCGACCCGGTTCGTGCGGCTCTCGAGCTCGGCATAGGTGATCCGATGGGGCCCGTAGATCAGGGCTTCCTTCTCCGGCCACATCCTCAGCGGCAGATCGAAGATGGTGCCGAAATTCATTGAACCGCCCTCCGCCGCGACCTTCCGGGACACCCTCTAATGATGCTCGACGCGTCCGCCGAACTCGAATACCTCCAGCATGATACCGCCGAGGCTTGCGGGCTTCACCCAGTTGATGCGGACCCGCTCCGGCATGTACCGGCCGGCGGGCGTATTGGGCGGCAGATCCTGCGGCGCCGGCAGGACCCACTCGATCCCCGCCGCCGCCCATTCCTCCATGACCTCGGCAAGGCTGTCGACGCGGACCGCGATCGAATAGGTGCCGGCGCCGCGTTTCGCGAGGAAGCGCTGCACGGCCGAGCCGGGTCCGGTCGGCGCGATGACGGAGATCGCGCCCAAGGGTCCCAGCGGCATGGTCACGTCCACGATCTCGATCGGCGGCTGCGGCATGCGGGCCGGCGGCAGCGTGGTCAGGCCGAGCTTGCGCCATTTCGCGAGCGTGCCCTCGAGGTCGGGGGTCGCGACATTGACGGTCAGGAGCTCCAGGATCTTGCCCACGGGGTCACCGCGCGGCCGCGGCGGGCGGCGGCGCTTTGCGCGTGTCCTCGCCCTCGGGATAGAGGCCCATCGCCCGCGCCTGATTGCGCATCTCGCGGATGTCGGCCATGACGTCCTCCGCGGGCCGCATGAAATTGCGCGGGCTCTTGAAGTGCGGGATCACGTGGCGACCGAACATCTCGATGGATTTCATGATTTTTGGATGCGATACGCTGTCGATGCGCATCACCAGCTGGTCGATGCCGCAGCCGCGGAAGCGCTCGATGGCGCGGATGCAGCTCTCGGGCGACCCGAAGATGGCGCCGCCCGACCCCTCCTTGAAATACTCGAAGTCCTCGGTCTTCTTCGCGACCTCGGTGATCTTGTTCATGTAGGCGTAGCTCTTCGCCACCTTGGCGAGGCGCGGATACCCGTCGATCGCGATGCGGAGCCATTTGAGGTTGCCATCGCCCGCCTCCGCCTCGGCGATCTCGTCGGTGTCCGCGCAATAGGCCTGCAGGAGCGCGCCCGCGCTCTCGTTGACGTGCTCGCCGCGGGCCTTGGTCTCGCCGCTGGCCTTCCTGAATTCCGCCACCGACTCCGCGAGCGCGTCCCAGCCCATGAAATTCGACCAGCTGAAAACGCCGACCCCGAGTCCCCCTGCCAAGCGGTGCGATTCCGGACTGGTCGCCGCGACATAGATCGGCGGGTGTGGAGTCTGCAGCGGCTTCGGCACCAGCGAGCGCGGCGGGATCTTGTAATGCTCGCCGTAGAACATGAAGGGGTCCTGAGTGAAGGCCTTCTTCAGGACCTGGATCCCCTCGTTCACCTCGTCCCGGTTCTTTTCCAGATCGACCTCGAAGGCGCGCAGCGCCAGCGTGGTGTTGCCGCGGCCGACGCCGAGTTCGATGCGTCCGTTCGAGAGGATGTCCTGCACGGCCGTGCGCGAGGCGATGCGCAGCGCGTGATTCATCTTCTTGGGCAACAGCGTGATCGCGTGCGCGAAACGCAGGGTCTTGGTGAGCGCAAACAGATAGCCGAAAAGCACCTCCGGGCAGGAGGTGGAGATGCCGCCGATCGCATATTGCTGCTCGGAGACGCCGAAGCTGTCGAAGCCCCATTTCTCCGCATGGATGACCTGCTCGACCAGCTCCCAATAGCGCGTCTGGTAGGAGGCGCCGGGCAGCGTCTCGGCCTCCGAGAAGAACATGAATTTCATGGCAGCCTCCCTTTCACCCCGGTCGGACATATCAGGCGGGCTTCCGCGCGCCGAGGCCGTTCAGCACGAAATCGACGATCTCGTCGGTCACGGCTTCCTCGCCGAATTTGCCGATCGACCAGTAGCGCAGCGGCCAAATCGTACAGAGGAAATAAACGAAATTCGCGGCAAGCTCGAGGTTGCGGATGCGGAAATGACCATTGCGCACGGCCTCGGAGAGCAGCTCGTGGAAGATTGCGATGTATTGGGCGTCGAGCTCATAGACCTGCCGGCGCGCTTCCGGCGTGAGCGCCCGGGTCTCCTGGAACATCAGCTTGATGAAGCGATGGTTCTTGTCGAAGGCGGCGATCATGGCGCGGACCGCGCCGGCCAATCGCTCCTTGGGCGGCATGTCGCTCGCCTGCCAGTGCTTCATGGTCTGGACGATATCGGTCATGAAGAACTTGTAGACGTTGTAGAGGATGTCCTCCTTGCGCTCGAGGTATTGGTACATGGTCGCGACCGGCATATCCGAGGCGGCGGCGATCTCGCGGATCGTCGCCTTCGCAAAGCCCTTTGCCGCGATGACCTTGGAGGCGCCCTCGACGATACGGCGCCAGCGCTCGTCCACCACCTCCTTGGAGAAGTTTTGCGCGACCGCGCCGGGTCCTGCGCCGGTCCGCTCCGGGCTCGCGCTCGGCTCGCCGGGGCGGGCCGAGTCGATCGCCAGCTGTGTCTGCGTCACGTCGGCGATCTGCTCCTCCTCGCGAAAGACGACCGCGCGCCAGGTCGAGATGCCGAGCCCGACATGGATCGGGCGCGCCTCCGCGCTCAAGGTCTTGCCGCGTCCCGGGGCCATGAAATTGGTCTTCGATTCGATGGTGGCGCTCTCGCGCCCCGGCGGCAGGTTCAGGATCGCGCCATAGGTATTGGCGCAGGCGGCGAGCGCCATGATCACGCTGCCGTTGACGGCGTCGTTGGCGGCGAGATGCTCGGGCTCGATCTCCAGCCGCGCGATCACCCGATGGGGCGCGGCGAAGGGAAACGTGATCCCCAGCACCTTCCCCAGGCCCCTCTGGTGCAGATCGAGAAACGTAATGGGATCCACGCTGTCTCCCACGAAGCAGGGGCCCGAGTGAGCGATCATTCTATAAACACCCCAAATACGTCAATAACTTCTAAAGTACACGATTGACCCCGCCCGACTCGGAAAATATGAATGAGCGCTCAGGTAGGGTGACCGATAATGTCCGAGCAAAAACTCGATTGCGTGGCTGAGGTCCGCGACCGCCTGGTGGAGATCGGCGACCTCGATCTCAAGCGGAACCTCAAGATCCGCGCCTTCCTGGAACTCGTGCTGGCGCCGGTGTTCCGCGACCTGCAGCCGCGGCTGCGCTACGTGGAGATGGGCCGGCGCGGCATCACGCCGATGCAGTATTTCCAGGATTTCCGGAATTACCCGGCGGCCCACGGTTACGGCGACCGTTTCGAGGGGCGCTATGAAATCCGGCTATGCCGTTCGGTCTCCCACGAGCGGCGAGGCGCCGGCGCGGAAGAGCAGCGCGTCGAACGGCTCATCCTGGAGACGCGCGCGACACTGACCGGGCGCCCCGCGACCGGCGCGCCGGCAGCGCTGGGTTTCGACCCGCCGGTCGGCGCGCCCGCGGTTGCCGGCACGGGTCGCGTCCTCCATGTGCTGACGCGGCCGCAAGAGCCGCCTGGTCGCCGCTGGGTCAGCGAGATTCCGCAGGAGATCGCGTTCCTGACCCTTCACCCGTTCGAGGATCCGTTCCCGACCATTGGGCACCTGGCGGAGCTCGAGAGCGGCTTCGTGGCGGTCGAGGGCGGCTCGGCGCGGCTGACCGGAGTTTGGGGTGTGGCCAACTCCGACGTGTTCCAGCACATCCACGCCCGCGAATACACGGTCGCCATGGAGAACGGCATCGCTCTCTCAATGGCTGCGGCGAACCTCCCCTTGGAGAGCTATCTCGCGACGCGGGCGCGGGTGATCTTCCGCCGCCCGTCCTTCGTCGGCCAGCGCTACGCGCTCGGCATCCGGCTTTTCCACCGAGACACCGATATCGTGGCGCTCGGCGCGTTTCATGCCGGCGATGACGCCCCGGTCGCGGGAGACAGCCGTGCAGCCGTCTATTTGCGATTCGAGGGTCGGCTGGCATAGGCTCGGCTCTCGTCAGTCTCGAAACAAAGGAGCCCTGCCATGAGCGTTGCGGATCCGAACCACGTGATCCTTACGGGGGAAAACCCGTTCATCCGGCTGAGCGAGCGCGACGGAGACCCCAACAAGACCGACGCGAGCTTCTGGCGCATCGTCTTCTGCCCCGCGGGGCCTGGCCACGTGCTCTATATAAAGAGCGAGCTCACCGACAACCGCTGGCGCATCTATTCCGACAACATCGCGATGGCGCGCTGGCTGCAATCGACGGTGCAGGGCATGCTCAACGCGGAGCTCAAGGACGCTGCGATCCCCGTGATCGACGCGGCTTTCGCGAAGTCCGGCGACATGCGCGACTTCTGGACCGAGCACGTGGTGGCGACCAATGAGGAATTCGATCTCACCTGGTATCGGATCGGCGAGCCTCTGCTGATCCACACTCAACCCAACGCGTCGCCCGACCGACCCTATGGCGTGTGCACGGTCCTGATACCGGCTCTGGGCGCCCGCCTCACTCGAAACGGCGTCGAGGCGGCGGGCCGGCCCTGGCCGCGGCAGCGCGAAGCGAAGCCCTTCAGCACCTGCGCGCTCGCCTTCTCCGAGAGCTGGACCGAGGCTCGCTAGAGGTCTCACGGATGAAGGCCGCGGGCGAGGTCGTGGTGGTCACGGGCGGCGCCAGCGGCATCGGCCAGGCGCTCGCCGATCGCTTCCACCGCGACGGCGCCAAGACCGTCGTGGTGGCCGATCTCGATCTCGCGCGCGCGGAAGCCGTCGCGAAGGACATCGGTGGGGCCGCGATAGGCTGCGATGTCAGCCAGGAATCCGACGTCGCGGACCTGGTCGACGAATCCGAGCGGCGCTTCGGCCCCATCGGGCTTTTCTGCTCGAATGCCGGCATAGCCGCCGGCTTCGACCTTCACGGCGAGACGATCGCGAGCGCCTCGAACGCGGATTGGGCACGCAGCTGGGCCGTCAATGTGATGGGCCATGTCTATGCCGCCCGCGCGCTCATCCCGCGCATGAAGGCGCGCGGAGGCGGCTGTTTCCTGATCACGGTTTCCGCCGCCGGGCTGCTTTCGCAGATCGGCAGCGCCACCTATTCCACCACCAAGCATGCCGCGGTCGGGTTCGCCGAGAGCCTGGCGATCGCGCACCGCGCGGACGGGATCCGGGTCTCGATCCTTTGTCCCCAAGGGGTGGACACGGCGATGCTGCGCTCGCTGCCCCGCGGCCCACAATCTTTCGACGGCGTGCTCACTCCCGATGAGGTCGCGGCCGCCGCCAGCGCAGGCCTGGAGCGCGAGAGCTTCCTGATCCTGCCGCATCCGGAGGTCGAGACCTACATGCGCGGGAAGACCAACAACTACGACCGCTGGATCGCAGGCATGGCGAAGCTGCTGAAAAAGACCCGCGAGGGCGCCTCGTAATTAGGACGCGCCGCCCGTCTATCCGCCCGCCATTTTCGGCAGGATGACGACCTCGCTTCCGCGCGGGATCGGGCGGAGCCAGTCGTCGCGATAGATCTCGCCGTCGATGGCCACGGCCACACCGCGCTCGAGCAGGGGCTTTAGCTTCGGATGATCCTGACCCAGGCGCGACAGCAGCTGATGAATGGTCGCCGCCTCGACCTCGACCTCGGCACGGCCACCGGCCGCCGCCCTGAGCGGGCCCGACAGCATGACCTGCACCATCAGCGGCGCGGGCTCCCGCCTCTCGCCCCGTCCATGGCCTTGAGCACGCGCGGTGCCGACATCGGCAACTGCGTCATGCGCACGCCCGCGGCCGCGGAGACCGCGTTGGCGATTGCCGCTAGCGGCGGCACGATCGAGGTCTCGCCGACGCCGCGCACACCGTAGGGATGGCCGGGATTCGGTACCTCGACGATCACCGTGTCGATCATCGGCAGGTCCGAGGCCACGGGAATCCGGTAATCGAGGAAACCCGCGTTCTGCAGCCGCCCGTCCTTGCCGTAGATGTATTCCTCGTTGATCGCCCAGCCGATGCCCTGCACGGCGCCACCCTGGTACTGGCCCTCGACATAGCTCGGGTGGACCGCCTTGCCGGCGTCCTGCACGACGGTGTAGCGCGTGATCCACACGCGGCCAGTCTCGGGATCGACCTCGGCGTCCGCGATGTGGACGGCGAAGCTCACGCCCGCGCCGTCCGCGTTCACCTCGTAGTGGCCGGCGACGGGGCCGCCGGTCTTGGCGGCTTTCTTGGCGAGAGCCTCCAGCGACAGCGGCTCGAAGCTGCCGGCGTTCGGGCCCGAGGGCTTGGCGTGGCCGTTTTCCCAGACGACCGCCTCCGCCGGAATGCCCCAGATCTTTGCCGCGCGCGCACACAATTTGGAGACGGCGTCGCGGGCAGCGCTGATGGTCGCCAGGCCCGTCGAGAAGGTGACGCGGCTGCCTTCCGAGATGTCGTTGTAGCCGAGCGAGCTGGTGTCGGCGACGATCGCCCGCACTTTGTCGTAGGGGATACCGAGCTCCTCCGCCGCCATCAAACACATCGAGGCGCGCGAGCCGCCGATGTCGGGCGTGCCGACCACCAGCGCCACGGTGCCGTCGATGTTGACGTTGAGCGAGACGCAGGTCTGGCCGCCGAAGTTGAACCAGAACCCGGTGGCAACACCGCGACCCTGATTGGCCCTGAGCGGCGCCTTGTAGTGCGGATGGGCCTTCGCCGCTTCGATGGTCGCCCTCAGGCCGATCACGCCATAGGTCGGTCCGTAGGAAGACTCCGTGCCTT
>DASZHJ010000013.1:0-4122 GCA_035938015.1 Allostellaceae bacterium | reverse complement strand
GCGGCGCTCCTGCGCGGGCGAGAGCGTGGTGTTCTTGAGCTTGAACTCGATGTCCTGGTCCTGCAGGCGGCGCAGGCGCTTGTAGGCATCGGCGACGTTGTCGAAGGTCTCCAGCACCTTCGGCTTGAGCTCGGCCTCGATTGCGGCAAGGGAGAGCGAGTTCTCGATGTCGTCTTCGTCGAACTCCGCTTCGCCCGGGGGGGCGCCGTTGCCCCCTTCGGGACGCTCCTCGCCGTTGACGTCGCCATCGACCGGGCCGGCCTTGAACGGGGTTGCATACGGCGGGGCCGCGGGCGGCGCTGCGGTCTGCGCCAGCGGCAAAGGCGCGCCGGGATTGGGCGCGACGGCCACGCCGAGAACCGGAGCAGCGCCGGGCTGCACCGCGAGCGGCTGCCCGTCGGGGCCGAGCGCGGGCGGCGGCGCCGGCAGCCCCTTGGCGTCGGGACCGGCATAGGTCGCTTCGAGGTCGATGATCTCGCGCAGGTAGACCTTGCCGTCATTGAGCTCGTCGCGCCAGATGATGATCGCCTGGAAGGTGAGCGGGCTCTCGCACAGCCCCGCGATCATGGCTTCGCGGCCCGCCTCGATGCGCTTGGCTATGGCGATCTCGCCTTCGCGCGAGAGAAGCTCGACCGAGCCCATCTCGCGCAGATACATGCGCACGGGATCGTCGGTGCGGTCGGTCGGCTCCTTGGTTTCGACCTTGGCGACGACGGCGCGCTGCGGGGCCTCGACGAGCTCGCCGCCTTCGGGCTCGGGCTCTTCTTCCGCCTCCTCGCGCGCTTCCTCGTCGTCGCTTGCTTCCTCGGTCTCGACCACGTTGACGCCCATCTCGCTGAACATGGCGAGGACGTCCTCGATCTGCTCGGAATTGACCTCCTCGGAGGGCAACACCGAATTGATCTGGTCGTGGGTAACGTAGCCGCGTTTCTTGGCGGTGCGGATGAGCTTCTTGACGGCGGCGTCGGAGAGATCAAGGAGCGGCAGCGGGGTATCCGGAGTCTCGGCGCCTTCCTTTTCGGACGCCTCGCTCTCCTTCTCTTTCGCGGCTGCCTTGGTCTTGCTCGCCATGCATTGCTCCCTGAACGCCCTTCGGGGCGCTCGCCGCGCGAGGGCCCCCTACCCTATGCGAGAAGACTCGCATGGCCGCGGTGACTACTCGTCACCGCCGCGCCCGGTTCCCGCACCCCGATTCGGCCCGATCGGGGAGTGTGGCGGCGGCGGCTTAAACGGGCATTAACCGCCGCGCCGAGAGAGCGCAAGGACCCGCCATGCTCTCCGTGATGCGCGGGCTTATGCGGCTTACGCCCGCCCCTACGCAGGGCGCCTACGGCGCAAATGTGGCGATACTTCAGAGCAAAATCGCGAGAGCAAAAATCGCGTGTCCCGGACGAGCGAGCGCGGGCTTGCCCGCGCGAGCGAAGATCCGGAACCCAGGGGCCGCTCGCGCATGTTGCCCCTGGGTCCCGGCTCTCGTGCATTCGGGCCAAACGGCCCTCACGCACTCGGCCGGGACACGAGGAGATGACGGACCAACTCAAAACGAGCGGATGGGGCGGCCGGAGGAGGTGCCGAAGCCCTCGATCAGCGCCTCGGTGCCGTCGAGCACGGCTTGCCGCGCCTTGACGTCCTGCAGCCAGGACAAATTCGCCTCGCTGCCTTCCTGCCCCAGGGCGTGCTCCGCATCCTTGAGCTCCCGCGGCAGCGACTGCCATTGCCGGTGCAGGGCGACGAGCTGCTTCCAGGTGAGGAGCACGTCGTCGGGCGCGGCACCCGGCTGCGCCCCCCACACCGATTGCGTGGTGATCGCCTTGCCGATGCGCTCGGTCACCTCGGCAAGCCCGCGCCGGGCGAGCTCCGCCATGATGCTCTCGGCGTCGGGCGCGTTCGCAGGGGCGGGTTTGAAACCCGCCCCTACAACATCGTTGGCTGAGCCATCGTGCGCAAAGATGTCGAGGATGGCGGCCTTCACCTTGGCCGCCTCGGCGTGGCGCAGCTCGATCGCCGCGAGCTCTTCCAGATGGTCATGCAGCAGCCAGGGATGATTGATGATCGCCTGCAGGATGAGCGCCTCGCGGCGGGGAATGGCGGCGCGGTGGCCGCGGTGCACGGGGCTGGCGGCAAGCTGCGGGCTGGCGGCGACATAAGGCGTGTCCGCACTGACCGCGAAGTCGCCGGGCCCGCGAGCGTCGCGCGGGCGCCCGCGCAGCGCAGCGGCGGGTTTGAAACCCGCCCCTAGATACCGGGGGCGCTCGTAGCGGTTTTGCGAGCGCATGCGCGCAGGCACGCCTCCCCGCGCACCGGGGGCAAACAGCCCGCGCAGCCGCTCGCCGAACTCGCTGCGATAATATTTGCGCACGCCGTCATCGCCGATCGCGTTGATGAGCGCAGCGAGCCGCGCCTCGAAGGCGGCGCGGCGCTCGGGCGTATCGAGACCTCCCCCCTCGGTCTCGCGCGTCCACAGCACGTGCGCGAGCGGGCGCGCCGCGCCGATGATCTCCTCGACCGCCTCGCGCCCGCCGGCGCGCACGAGATCATCGGGATCGTGCCCTTCCGGCAGGCTCACGAACTTGAGGCTCTTGCCCGGCGCAAGGAGCGGGAGCGCAAGGTCGACCGCGCGATAGGCGGCGCGGCGTCCCGCGTCGTCGCCGTCGAAGCAGAGCATCGGCTCGTCCGCCATCTTCCAGAGAAGGCCGAGCTGCTCGGTGGTGAGCGCGGTGCCGAGCGGCGCGACGGTGGCCTCATAGCCCGCCTGCACCATGGCGATCACGTCGACATAGCCTTCGACAGCAATCAGTGGCGCGCCCTTGTGCGCGGCGGCGCGCGCTGAGGCGATGTTGTAGAGCGTGGCGCCTTTGTGAAAGAGCGGCGTCTCCGGCGAGTTGAGATATTTGGCCGGCACGTCCTTCTCGAGCGCGCGGCCGCCGAAGGCGATGACCCGGTTGCGCAGGTCGGCGATGGGAAACATCACGCGCTCGCGGAAGCGGTCGTAGGGGAGCGGGATGTCCTCGCCCGCCACAAGGAGCCCCGCTTCGACCATGTCCTCCGTCGGCACGCCTTCCTTGCCGAGATGCTCCTTGAGCGCGAAGCGCTCGGCGGGGGCGTAGCCGAGCCGGAACTTGAGCTGGGTTGCCGCATCGATGCCGCGGTCGGCGAGATAGCCGCGCGCGCGGGCGCCGGCGCGCGAGGCGAGCGCGGCCTCGAAGAATTTGGCGGCCAGCTCGACGATGTCGATGAGCGTCTTTCTGCGCTCGTCGCGCTTGGCATCGGCCTCGGAATATTTCGGCAACGGCATGCCCGCCTGCTCCGCGAGCCGCTCGACCGCTTCCGGAAACGAGACCCCTTCGGTGAGCATCACGAAATCGAAGATGTTGCCGTTCTTGCCGGCGGAGAAATCGAACCACATCGCCTTCTGGTCATTGACGAAGAACGAGGGGGTGCGCTCCTGATTGAACGGCGAGAGCCCGCGCCACTCGCTCCCCGATTTTTTCAGCTTCACGCGCCGGCCGACGACGTCGGAGACCGCAAGCCGCGCGCGGAGCTCTTCGATGAACTGGGGAGAGAAATACATGCGGGTGTGCGGTGGGGTGTGGGTTGGTCCAGGGCGGCGCGGCGGCGAATCGGTGAGCGGCGGCGAATCATAGCGGGGGATCGCGGTCGGTGTAGCGGTGGTGCGCGTGTAAGTGCGCGCGGCACGGCCGAGACGCGGGCGGCGCGGGGAAATCGTGGGCAAAGCGCACCCGAACGCGGCGTTATTCCCAGCTTTCCACAGGTGCGTGTCCCGGACGAGCGAGTGCGGGCTTGCCCGCGCGAGCGAAGATCCGGGACCCAGGGATCGCTCACGCATGTGGCCCCTGGATCCCGGCTCTCGTTTCGTTCGGGCTAAGAAAGCCCTCACTGCACTCGGCCGGGACACGCAATGGGTTCCGTAGGGGCGGGTTTGAAACCCGCCCCTACAAAAGGTAGCCGGTGGATCCGTAGGGGCGAGGCATCGCCTCGCCCTGCTTCGGCATGCACCACAGTGAGGAGGGCGATGCATGCGCCGCCCCTACGAACGATATCGGCCTGCGCTGCGCCGCCTCGGGTTCGTTTGGCCAACATAAAGGGTCGTCTCCCGATCCG
>DASZHJ010000012.1:0-1750 GCA_035938015.1 Allostellaceae bacterium | reverse complement strand
CACCGGCAGCATCGTGCACGACGTGGGCGCGCTCATTCTCGCCGCGCTGGCGCTTGGCGGGATCGTGTTCGGCCTGTGGGGCTTCGAGAACCCGCTCGTGACCTCGCGTCCGGTCGGCGGCCCGTTCGTCAACCTCATCCTGCTCGGCTACGGCCTACCCGCCGTGCTCGCCGCGATCCTCGCGCTGATCGCACGCACAACGCGTCCGTATGCCTATCGGGTCGTCGCCGCCGTCGCCGCGGTCGGACTCGCGCTCGCTTATCTCTCGCTCGAAGTGACGACGCTCTATCACGGGCCGGTGCTCACGCGCGGGCCCACCAGCAACGCCGAGCAATATACCTACTCGGCGGTGTGGCTTGCCTTCGGCGTGCTGCTGCTCCTCGCCGGCTTATTCCTGCGCTCGCAGCCGGCGCGGCTCGCCTCGGCGGCGGTCGTGCTCATCACTGTCGGCAAGGTCTTTCTGCTCGACCTCGCGGTGCTCGAAGGCGCCTTCCGCGCCCTCTCCTTCATCGGCCTCGGCCTCGTATTGGTCGGGATCGGCTGGCTTTACCAGCGGCTGCTGTTTCCGCGGCGGCCCGCGGCGGCCGCCGCGCCGGCAGCGTGAGGCCCCGCTGTTTCGTCGGCGACCCGGTAGCTCTTAGTCTTTGTCTTCCAGCTCGCCGATGTGGTGCTGGGCATAGAGCTCGAGGCCGAGCTTGGCGACCAGATCGAGCTGAGTCTCGAGGAAGTCGATGTGGCTTTCCTCGTCCGCCATGAGCTTCTCGAACAGGTCGCGGGTGACGTAATCCTTGACCGAGTGACAATAGGTGGCGGCTTCCTGGTAGAGCGCACGCGCCGACAGTTCGGCGGCGAGATCGCAGTCGAGGACTTCCTTCACGGTCTGCCCGATGTGGAGCGGATCGAGCACCTGCATGTTGGGAAATCCGTCGAGAAAGATGATGCGCTCGACGAGCTTGTCGGCGTGCTGCATCTCCTCGATGGATTCCTTGCGCCACTGTTTGGCGAGGTCGCGATAGCCCCAGTTTTCGAGCAGGCGGTAATGCAGCCAATACTGGTTGACCGCGGTCAACTCGTGCCGCAGGCCCCTGTTGAGAAAATCGATGACGCCCGGGTCGCCGCGCATGCTCTGCTCCGTGTCTTGAAACATCTTCGTCCCCTGCCGACGCTGCGGCAAGGGCACTTTGGCGATCTAGGGCAGCTGGTGGTTAGGCGCCGCTGTCACGCGGACAGGCCGCCGCGCACGCGCCGAGCGCCTCGTCCATGATCCGCCGGATGGTGGTGGCGCAGCGTCCGCATTGCGGACTGCAACCGAGACAGCCGTAGACCTGACCGGCGGTGCGTGGGGCGGCAGCGCCCGAAACCGCGGTGCGAACCGCGTCGTCGCTGAGCACGTTACAGGAGCAGATGATCATTGCAGCAGGCGGGACCCGGACCAAACAGACCGGGCGATCGATACGGCACCCGCGGGCCAAAAGCAAAGGGAAAAATGCAGTTTACAGCGCTTCTAATCTGTAGCGTGAAACCGTTCTAATCTAGCGGATGGGGAATACCGAATGGCGAATGGTAAGCAACCCTCCGTTCGCTATTCGCCCGATTTTTCCGCGGTCGCGGTTGGAGCCGCCCGCGCCGGCGCGGCCGAAGTGCGGATGAAATCGCTGCGGGCGCGGCGGGTGAAACTGCAAGACGCGAAACCCAGCCCGGTCAGGCTGCCACGGAAACTGTACTCGTCGATCTTCACGAGATCGAAGCA
>DASZHJ010000011.1:0-10219 GCA_035938015.1 Allostellaceae bacterium | reverse complement strand
TGCGCGTGGTGGCGCACTGGCTCAAGGACACGCCGCTTCGGCCCTCCAATCTCCGGGCGCCCGGCAAGATCGCCAACACCTTCGCGGTCGAGAGCCTGGTCGACGAGCTCGCGGTGCTGGCGGGCGTCGACCCGCTGGCCTTCCGCTTGCAGGGGCTCGACGATCCCCGCGGCATCGAGGTGCTGAAGCGGGTGGGGGAGATGATGAAATGGCAGGCCCGCTCTGGGCCGAGTGGCGGTAGCAGCACCGAGACGCAGGCGCGCGGGCGCGGCATCGCTTACATCCATTACAAACACGCGGAGAACTACGTCGCCATGGGCATGGAGGTGACGGTCGACCGCGCGTCCGGCGCGGTGCGCGTCACGCGCGTCTTGTGCGCGCATGACTGCGGCTTGGTGATCAATCCCGATGCGGTGAAGAACCAGGTCGAGGGCGGCATCCTGCAGACGCTGAGTCGCGCGCTCTTCGAGCAGGTGGTCTTCGACAGCAATCGCGTCACCAGCGTCGACTGGGCGAGTTATCCCATCCTCAAATTTCCAGACGTGCCAGAGGTCGTGGTCGAGCTGATCAATCGGCCGGAGCTGCCGCCCGTGGGTGCGGGCGAGGCGGCAACGGCGCCGGTGGCGGCGGCACTCGCCAACGCGATCTTCGATGCCGCCGGCGTGCGGCTGCGCCAGGTGCCGATGACGCCCGACCGTGTCAAGCAGGCGCTGGCCCACGCCTGAGTGGGCGCGGGATCGGCGATAGGGTCGGTCAACGCTTGGGCGGCGGCGCGGTCTTGAGCCATTCGCGCGTCACCGCTTCCATGGTGCGGAACACGGCGCCCCGGCTCTTCAGCTTCTCGATCAGCCGCTCCAGCATGAGCATGCGGTGGCCGCGGCCGATCACGAAAGGGTGGCAGGTGTAGGTGAGCACGCCGGAGTCCCCGATGCGCGTCATGTAGTCGAAATCGTCGTACCAGTTCTCCAACACGCCGCCCGCCCAGCTGAGTCCCGGTGCCAGCATGTTGGGCAGACGCATGTATTCGAAATGCGGGTAGTCATCGGTCGACCAGCTGATCGGCATCTCCACGAGATCGGTCTCGGGTCCGAACACGGCGGGCTTCTCCAGCTCGATCTTGTCCCCCGTGCGGCACCGGTAGAGTCGGTAGTCGTGTCCCATCAGACTGCTCTCGTAAAGAAAGCCGTGGCTCAGCAAGAGCTCGATCGTGTGCGGGCTCAAGTCCCAGGCCGGCGAGCGGTAGCCACGAGCCGCCTGGCCCGTGATCATCCGGATCGCCTCGTTGCCGCGGACAATGTTCCACTCCTCTTGCTCGCGGCTGAGATTAGCGGGCGGCACATGGGTCCAGCCGTGGTGCGCGATCTCGTGGCCGGCCGCATGAACCCGGCGACAGGCGTCGGGAAAACTCTCGATGGTATGGCCGGGAATGAACCAGGTGCTGGGTATCTCGTGGCGGCCGAGCAGTTCGACGATCCGCTCCGAGGCGACCACGCCGAACTCCCCGCGCGAGATCGGCGTGGGCGTGGTGAGCCCCCGGGCGATGAAGCCCGAGAGCGCGTCGAAATCGAAGGTGAGGCAGACGGTGTAGGCGCCCATGACTTCCTCCTGCGCGGCGAAGCGCTGATCCTAGCGTGGCGGCCAGGGTACCAAAGACGATAAAATCACAGTCATGAAGTTGTGGGCGATCAGCGATCTGCACCTCGGCAGCGATCTCAATCGGCGCGCGATCGAGCAGGTGACCGCGCGGCCGGAGGACTGGCTGATCCTGGCGGGCGATGTCGGCGACAGCGAGGCCGAGCTCGCGCTCGCTTTCGACATTCTGGCACCGCGCTTTGCCAAGCTTATCTGGGTACCCGGCAATCATGAGCTTTGGACGGACCCGCGCGCGCTCGGCGCGTCGCGCGGCGTCGAGCGGTACGCCGCGCTCATCGAGCTGGCCCGCCGCCACGGCGTGATCACGCCGGAGGATCCCTATCCGCCCTGGCCGGGGCGCGGGCCCAGGACCGTGATCGCGCCGCTGCTGCTGCTCTACGACTACAGCGTACGGCCCGCGGAAGTCTCCCGTGAGCGCGTGGTCGCCTGGGCCGCCGAGGCAGGCATCGTCGCGACCGACGAGCGTCGCCTGCATCCCGATCCCTTCGCCGATATCGCGGCATGGTGCGCGAGCCGATTGGAGGCGAGCGCCCGGCGTCTGGAGGAAATCCCCACAGACGCCTGGACTATCCTGGTCAATCACTATCCGCTGCGCCCCGAGGACGTCGTCCTGCCGCGCAAACCGCGTTACGCGCCCTGGTGCGGAACCCGGGCCACGGCCGACTGGCACCGGCGCTATCGAGCCCGCGCCGTGGTCTACGGCCACCTTCATGTGCGCGCGAGCCGGTTCGCCGACGGAGTCCACTTCCAGGAGGTCTCGCTAGGCTACGCCCGCGACTGGGACCACTCGCGGGGCGCCGACGCCTATCTGCGCCGAATACTCTGAGCGGCGTTGTGCAGTGCGGCACGCCGAAAGCGGCTCGTGGCGTCGGCGCGAGTGCATTGCAGCGCGATGCCGCAATATTTGAATCCGATTTATTGGGGTGCGCTCTTGGGCAACCTGCCTGAGCGCCTAAATGACATAGTTGGGCCGTCGCGCGCCCGCGGCGGTGGAGGGAGATGCGCTATGACGCAACCAAGGAAGCCCGCCCTCGAGCCGGGCGTGCAGGAGCTCCTAGGCGACGAGATCGGCCGGCTGGTGATGCGCGCGGATCGCGTCGAGCGCCATGAGGTTGAGGCCTTGGTGATGCGGGTCAAAGCACCCAGGGCCGGGCGCGCATCGCGCACGCTCGGGCCCCACAAGACGGAGACGGTGTCATGAATGTCGACGCAATCCTGAAAGTCAAAGGTGGTGCCGTCGTCACCATCCGCCCGACGGCGACCATCGCCGAGGCGGTCGAGGCGCTCTGCCGCAACCGCATTGGCGCACTGGTGGTAAGTGCCAACGGAACGGAGCCGCAAGGCATCTTGTCCGAGCGGGACATCGTTCATGCCCTCGGCAGCCACGGTGCGGCGTCGCTTCAGCGCCGCGTTGAAGAGCTCATGACCAAAACCGTGGTCACCTGCGGTCCGCAGGACCGAGTCGCGGATCTGATGGCGCTCATGACCGAGCGGCGCATCCGCCACCTGCCGGTGCTCCGCAACGGCAAGCTGGCGGGCCTCGTCAGCATCGGCGACGTGGTCAAGAACCGCCTCGACGAAATCGAGCTGGAGACCACGTCGCTCAAGGCCTACGTAGCGGGCGCCGCCTGACTGCCATGCGCCGGGTCCGCTCATCCCTGAAATTCATCCTGGGAAATCTCAGGGGCGGCGAACCCTAGGGTACTACGATATCGACGCGGCGATTTTGCGGCTCGCGCACGCCGTCGGCGGTCGCCACCAGCGGGCTCTGCTTGCCGCGCCAACTCTCGGTGATCGTGGCCGCGGGCACGCCCTGGGCCACCAGGGCCGCGCGCACTGAATCGGCGCGCCGCTTGGAGAGATCGAGATCGTAGCGCGGCGTACCAGAGAGGTCGGTGTACCCCGTCACTTCGATGCGCGCGGCGCCGGTTCGCCGATAGCTATCGGCGGCCTGCCGCACGACCCGCTCGCCCTCGCGACTGAGAGCCGCCCTGTCGAACTCGAAAAAGACCCGGAAGCTCCGGCCCTGCGAGGCGAGCGGCGCCGGCGCAACGGCGGGCGTAGGCCCATAAGCGGGCGGCGGTGGCGCCGGCGGGCGAAAATAAGCCGGCGCATAGTAAGGTGGGTAATAGTAGGGTGGCGGGTAATAGGCCGGCGCATAATAGGGTGCGTAATAGGGGTAATAGCCCGGCCAACCCCCGACGAACACGCCAAATCCGGGTCCATGGAACCGGCCATGCCAACCCCAATCGGCATGAGCCCGCAGCGGGAACAAAGCCAGCGCCAACACAAGGCCAAGGCCCAGCACCGGAAATCGAGAAACGCGCGTCGAGATCATGTTCATCTCCCTCGGCGATCAGCGGACGGAGAGCGTCCGATAGTTGAAACGGTCAAGGGGGTGCCGTCAATCCCAGCGGGTCAGCCGATCGTGACGGACTGATCCTCGCCGGGCGTGTCGATGGCGAGGAGCGCATCGAGGTAGTTGCGCTTGAAGAGGCAGTAGGTCTGCTGTCGCACCGGCGAGGGATGGTCGTCGGTGAACACGATTTCCGGGTTCGAATTGATCTCGTAGATCTGCACTCGGCCGTCGACGAGACCGAAGTCGACCCGTCCGTAGTCGAGCCCGGCCATCTCGAACGCGGTGGCCGCGCTCGGACCATGGGGATTGTCCCGGACAATCCGCTGTTCTTCGTCATAGAGTTCCGGGGGCGTAATGTCCTCTTTTCCCGTCTTGGCGATCCAATGATCGTCATCGACGCAAGTATGGGCGAACTCCGCGCCTCCCAAGCGAAAGCTGCCGAACTTCCGGTATAGCCCCGGCCGCAGTGGCTGCGCTGCGAATTCCACGATCAGCAGACTGGCGACCGGCAGCCCCATTGCGATGGACTCCTCGATCTTCAAATCGAGTTGGGATCGGTCGTGAATGAGCTCGGTCGCGGGTCCGAGATGAGTGCCCTCGGTGCGCAGGAACACGGGCCAACGCTCTGGCTTGACGCCTTCCTCGACCCGATAGGCGTTGAACGCGTTGGCCCCCGCGAGATAAAGGCGCCGCAAAAGGCCGAAACGACTTGCCATCCGAGCCGGATCGTTCAGGACGGTCAAGCCATGAAGGCGTCAGCGGCGATAGAGGTAGGCCGCGACTTGGAGATGCGCGAAGGAGAGCCGGTCCATGTCGGTGAACACGTAGGTCGCGCGTGGGACGAGCTTGGCAGGAATGAGTTCGCTGTAGGTCGAGAGGGCGACCCGCACGGGGATTTCGGGCTCAACCAAGGCCGTATGCGTATAGGCGTGCCCCGCCGTCGATACGAAGACGATCATGATCTCTCCGCTGAGATCGGGGCCATTCCGCTCTCCATGCCCTCGATCCTAGGCTAGGCGGCTGAAGCGTCGAACGAAAAGGCGGTTGCCTTGACATCGAGGAGGCCCGCGCGGCCAGCGTGGCGAATGCCAAGCGCTTCGCCATGGGGATGGTTACGATCGACCGTCACGCCAAGCTGACGGCGCTCGGGCAGTCCGTCATGGCGAACGCCCGGCCTATTTCTGACCGACCGGGCTCTCCGCGGCTGAGTGGATCAACCCCAGGGTCCGGCGCGACGCGGCACCGATCCCGCGGCCGGGACCGTTCCGGATGAATGGGATGTGTGCTCCTGTGCGGGCCGCGTCGCGGCGCCAGTCCAGTCGGAGCGCTGGCCCATGGCGCCGGCGATCGCGCGCAGTCGCGCGATGCGTTGCTCGGTCGAGGGATGGGTCGAGAACAGGCTCTGCATTCCACCGCCGCTCAGCGGGTTGACGATGAAGAGATGCGCCGTCGCTGGATGCTGCTCGGCCTGAAGATTGGGCAGCGCCTGCGCGCCCGCTTCGAGCTTCATGAGCGCGCTCGCAAGGCCCAGCGGATTGCCGGAGATCTCGGCGCCGCCGCGGTCGGCCTCGAATTCGCGGCCGCGGGATATCGCGAGCTGCACCAGCGTCGCCGCGAGCGGCGCCAGGATCATCATGGCGATCGCGCCGACCGCGCCCAGCGGGCTGCCGCGCTCGTCCTCGCTGCGCCCCGCGCCGAAGAAGAACGCGAAGTGGGCGAGCATGCCGATCGCGCCCGCGATCGTCGCCGCGACCGTCATGGTCATGCTGTCGCGATTGCGGACGTGGGTGAGCTCGTGGCCGAGCACGCCCGCGAGCTCGTCGCGCGTGAGGATCCGAAGTATGCCCGTGGTGGCCGCCACGGCCGCGTGCTCGGGGCTGCGGCCGGTCGCGAAGGCGTTCGGCTGCTCGCTCTCGATGATATAGACGCGCGGCATCGGCAGGCCCGCGCGGCCCGCGAGCTCGCGCACCAGGCTCACCAGCTCCGGCGCCGTCGAGGCGTCGACCTCACGCGCGCCATACATGCTGAGCACGAGCTTGTCGCCGTTCCAGTAGGCGAAGAGGTTCGTGCCGGCGGCGAGCAGGAACGCGATCAGCATGCCCGCCTCGCCGCCGATCAGGTAACCCACGGCCATGAACAGGCCCATGAGCGCGCTGATCAGCACCAATGTCCGAAGATGACTCGTCATCGCTCTGCCTTGAACCGCGCCCGAGGCCCCGCGCAAGAGGTGGTGATCGCGGGGCTCGCTTGTCAAGGCGAGCGGCTATGGCGGCTGTTCCGGTAACCGAATTAGATTGGTGGAGCCGAGGGGGATCGAACCCCTGACCTCCGCATTGCGAACGCGGCGCTCTCCCAGCTGAGCTACGGCCCCGAGGCGGCGCGGACTATGTCCGGCACGGCCCGCGGCTGTCAAGCGCGTGCTCGGCCGGCCGGCTTGCGCCCTCGGGGGTCAGCGGTTAGCTTACCGGCGGCTTTTCCAAGGGGACACCGGACGGTCCATGGGCCCATTCCTGGCGCCGATCATCACGCTCGTCATCGAGATCCTCGAAATCTACAAATGGGTCGTCATCATCTCGGTGGTGACGAGCTGGCTGATCGCGCTCGGGGTGCTCACCACGGCGAACCACGTCGTGCGCGGGGTGCTCGACGTGCTCTATCGCTTGACCGAGCCGGTCTATCGGCCGTTCCGGCGCTTCCTGCCGAACTTCGGCGGACTCGACGTCACGCCGCTCATCGTCCTGCTGATCATCTGGCTGGTGCAGGCCGAGCTCGGCACGCTCGCGCTCCAGGTCTACCGGCTCTGAGACCAGGCGTGGACCGATTGCCTTTCGCGGCGACGGCCGACGGTGTGCGCCTCGCGGTTCGCCTCACTCCAAAAGCCTCGGCGGAGCGCATAATGGGTCTCGTCGATGAGGCCGATGGCGGCGTGGCGCTCAAGGTCGCCGTCACCGCCGCGCCCGAGGGCGGCAAGGCGAACGCGGCGCTCCTCGAGCTGCTCGCCCGCGCGTTCCGCTTGCCGCCGCGCGATTTCGCCGTGGTGCGCGGTGCCACCGATCGGCGGAAAATCGTGGCAGTGACCGGCGCGCCCGCGGCGCTCGCCGCGCGCATCGCGGAGGGATTGCGGCCATGGTCGCGCGCCTGATCGACGGCAAGGCGCGGGCGGCGGTGCTCCGCGCGCGCGTGGCGGAAGCGGCGCAGCGCTTGAAGCGCGAGCACGGGATCGTGCCAGGCCTTGCCACCGTGCTCGTGGGCGAGGATCCCGCGAGCCAGGTCTATGTGCGCTCGAAGCATAAGGCCGCGCTCGACGCCGGCTTCCGCAATTTCGAACACCGGCCTCGCGCCGGCATCTCCGAGCCCGAGCTGCTGGGTCTCGTGCGCGAGCTCAACGCCGATCCCGAGGTTGACGGCGTGCTGGTGCAACTGCCATTGCCGCGCCAGATCGATGCGCGCGCCGTGATCGATGCGCTCGACCCCGCCAAGGATGTCGACGGATTCCATGCCCGCAACGTGGGCGATCTCTGGAGCGGCGAGGCGGGGCTGGTGCCCTGCACGCCCTTCGGCTGTCTGCTGCTGCTCAGAGACGAGCGAGCGAGCCTCGCAGGCCTCGAGGCCGTCGTGCTCGGCCGCTCCACCATCGTGGGGAAGCCGATGGCGGCGTTGCTGCTGGCCGCGGATTGCACCGTCACCCTCGCGCATTCCAAGACGCGCGATCTCGCCGCGGTCGCCCGCCGCGCGGACATTCTGGTCGCCGCCGTCGGCCGCGCCGAGATGGTGAAGGGCTCGTGGATCAAGCCCGGTGCCACCGTGATCGACGTCGGCATCAACCGCACCGCGGGCGCCGACGGCAAGCCCAAGCTGGTGGGCGATGTCGCCTTCGCCGAGGCTCAGGAGGTCGCGGGGGCGATCACGCCCGTGCCGGGCGGTGTCGGGCCCATGACCATCGCCTGTCTGCTGCGCAACACGGTGGTTGCCGCTTGCCGCCGTCGCGGCATCACGGAGCCGGAGTTGTAGTTCCCTGCTTCGGGACGGTGAACTGCGGCTGGGCGACTAATTTCAGCCACTTCGAGGCTTCGCCGAGGTTCTGCGGCACGCCGCGGCCTTCGAGGTACATGAGCCCAAGCGCGCGCTCGCCGCCGGCATTTCCGAGCTCGGCGGCCTTGCGGTACCACGCCACCGCCTCCGCATCGCTCGGCGGCACGCCGCGGCCTGTCGCATAGAGGTTGCCGAGGTTCACCATGGCAACGGGATTGCCGCCGTCGGCCGCGCGACGATAAAGGCGCACCGCCTCGGCCATGTCCCGCGGCACGCCGCGCCCGCTCTCGCAGAGCAAGGCCAGCTGATTGAGTGCCACCACATTGCCGTCGGTATCGATGGCGCGGCGGTACCAGCGCGCGGCTTCGGCATCGTCCTTAGGCACGCCCATGCCGGTTTGCGAGAGGTCGCCGAGGCTGGTCATCGCGTAGGTGTTGCCGCCGCTCGCCGCCAGGCGGTAAAGCTTGAGCGCCTGTGGCATGTCCGCGGGCACGCCCAATCCATTGAGGTAAAGCGCCGCGAGATTGTTGCTGGCGCCGGTGTTGCCGTGCTCGACCGCGAGCCAATACCAGCGGATCGCCTGGGTATAGTCGACGCCGACGCCGTTCTTGCCGTCGCGGTAGTCGTCGGCCTTGGCCTTTTCCGCGAGCGCCTGCGCGGCGCGGCGCTCGATCGCGGCAGGTCCATTCGAGGCCGCGAAATCCGCGCACGCCGCGAGCGCGAGCAGAAGCAGGCACGCGATGACCCGCCGCACCATCCCCCGTCCCATACCCCCGACCCCCGCGCTACTTCCGCAACGCCTTCGCGAGCCGCAGCCGGAGCGCATTGAGCTTGATGAAGCCCTCGGCGTCGCGCTGGTCGTAGACTTGGTCCTCCTCGAAGGTGACGTGTGCGAGGCTATAGAGGCTCTTCGGCGATTTGCGCCCGACCACGCGGGCGAAGCCCTTGTAGAGCTTGAGGCGCACGGTGCCCTCGACGCTCTCCTGGCTCCGGTCGATCATCGCCTGCAGCATCAGCCGTTCCGGCGAGAACCAGAACCCGTTGTAGATGAGCTCGGCATAGCGCGGCATGAGCTCGTCCTTGAGGTGCGCCGCGCCGCGATCGAGGGTGATGCTCTCGATGCCGCGATGCGCTGCGTGCATGAGCGTGCCGCCGGGCGTCTCGTAGACGCCGCGCGACTTCATGCCGACGAAACGGTTCTCCACGAGATCGAGGCGGCCGATGCCATGCTTGCCGCCAAGCTCGTTCAAACGCTGCAGCAGGGTTGCGGGCGTGAGCCGCTCGCCGTTGACGGCGACCGGATCGCCCTTGAGGAACTCGATCTCGACATATTCCGGCTTATCCGGCGCCTTCTCGGGCGCCACGGACCGGCTGTAGACGAATTCCTCGGGCTCGCTCCAGGGGTCCTCCAGCACCTTGCCCTCGGCCGATATGTGCAGGAGGTTCGCGTCCACGGAGAAAGGCGCCTCGCCGCGCTTGTCCTTCGCGATGGGGATCTGGTGCTGCTCGGCGTATTCGAGGAGCCGCGTGCGCGAGGTGAGTTTCCATTCGCGCCAGGGCGCGATCACCTTGATGTCGGGCTTGAGCGCGTAATAGGCAAGCTCGAAGCGCACCTGGTCATTGCCCTTGCCGGTGGCGCCATGGGCCACCGCGTCCGCGCCGACCTTGTTGGCGATCTCGATCTGGCGCTTGGCGATCAGCGGCCGCGCGATCGAGGTGCCCAGAAGATAACTTCCCTCGTAGAGGGCGTTGGCGCGGAACATCGGGAACACGAAGTCACGCACGAACTCCTCGCGCAGGTCGTCGACGAAGATCTCCTTGATGCCCATAAGCTCGGCCTTGCGGCGCACCGGGTTAAGGTCCTCGCCTTGGCCGAGATCGGCGGTGAAGGTCACGACCTCGCAGCGGTAGGTGTCCTGCAGCCAGCGCAGGATCACCGAGGTATCGAGGCCGCCGGAATAGGCGAGCACGACCCGCTTTACATCATTGGACATATTCAGCCGCGCCCTTCGCGTAACGTGAGTTGGTCAGGCGGCGCGCAGTATAGGCAAATGCTCATAGGCCGCAAGGCGCCTCCGACCACTGGCTTTGTCGATCAGAGGTTCGCCGCCGCAGTCGATGCCCGTCGGCTCTTACTGTGCTTGACGCTGTCGGACTTGAGCTGACCGCACGCGG
>DASZHJ010000010.1:0-1855 GCA_035938015.1 Allostellaceae bacterium | reverse complement strand
CTCGCGAAAGAACTCCTGGAAGGCGCGGTAGATCCGCGTCTGCATGAGCAATCCGCGAGCGGCATCGGCGGCGCTCATGGCGAGGCCCTGCTCGTAGTTCGCGACGATGTTGGGGCCGAGCTTGTCGCGGTGCTTCTCGTAGCGCTCCTTGTGGGCCGCCAGGAAATTGAGCGCGCGCACGATACCGAAGGCCTCGTCGGCGCCGGCCATGTCGGGATCGCGACGCTCGCAGGATTTGAACGCACTCTTGATGAGGTCGACGCGCTCGCGGAAGGTCGCGCGGATGCGTGGGTCGAGCGGGATGCCGCCGAGATCCTCGGACACGGCAACGCGCAGCCGCGAGAGATCGACGGGTGCCACCGCCGCGAATTCCGCGGGATCGACGCGGGAGGCAAGCGGATCGCGGCTGTCGTCGGAGACTTGGGCCTGCAGCAGGAGCAGCGTATCGGCAACGCTGCGTCCCATCGGGCCTTGTACGGAGATCGGCGTCCAGCCGAGCGGCCGGCGCTCGGTCGCGACCAGGCCGGGCGAGGGGCGGAAACCTACGACGCCGCAGAACGCGGCGGGAATGCGCAGGCTGCCGCCGGTATCGGAGCCGGTGCAGGTCGGCAGCATCGAGGTCGCGAGCGCCACCGCCGAGCCGCCGGACGAGCCGCCGCAGATCCGCGCGGGATCGAAGGGATTGCCTGTCGGCCCCCAGACGGGGTTGTTGGTGTTGGCGCCGGCGCCGAACTCGGGAACATTGGTCTTGCCGACCACGATGGCGCCCGCGCGGCGCACGGCCGCGACCATGCGCTCGTCCTTCTCGGGGATGTAGTCCTTGTAGATCGGCGAGCCCCAGGTGGTCCTGAGCCCGGCGGTCTCGTTGAGGTCCTTGATGCCGATCGGCAGTCCGTGCAGCGGGCCCAGCTCGTTGCCCGCCAATACTGTCTTCTCCGCGGCTTTGGCCTCGGCCTTGGCGCGGTCGATGCAGGTGGCGGTGATGGCGTTGAGCGTGGGGTTCACGGCTTCGATGCGCCCCAGGCAGCTCTCGAGCAGCTCCACTGGAGAGATCGATTTCCGGCCGATGAGCCGGCGCAGCTCCACCGCGCTCAGATCGCACAACTCTGTCACGTCCGGCCTCCCTCTCAGCTGCGTCCTTCCAGAGCGTTCATCACGGCCTCGGCGAACTGCTGGGTGTTGGCACTGCCGCCGAGGTCGGGCGTCAGGGTGTTCCCACGCGCGAGCGTCGCGTCGACCGCGGCTTGCATGGCCTCGCCCGCACAACCGAGCGCGGGATCGTTGCGGCGCTCGGCCAGCCACTTCAGGAGCATCGCCGCGGACAAAATCTCCGCCGAGGGGTTGGCGATTCCCTTGCCAGCGATATCCGGCGCGGAGCCGTGCACCGCCTGCGCCATGGCCAGGCGCTCGCCGGCGTTGAGGCCCGCGGCCAAGCCCAATCCGCCCACCAGCCCCGCCGCCTCGTCGGAGAGGATGTCGCCGTACATGTTGGTGGTCACGATCACGTCGAAGTGCTGCGGCTTCAGGATCAGGTGCATGGCGGCGGCGTCGATGTGGAAATCGTCGACAGCGATCTCCGGAAAATCGCGCGCGACCTCGTGGGCGCAGTCGAGGAAGAGCCCGTCGCTGCGGCGGAGCACATTGGCCTTGTGGACCAGGCTCACGCGCCGCTTGCCGTTGCGGGCGCGCGCGAGCTCGAAGCCCGCGCGCGCGATGCGCAGGCAGGCCTTGCGCGTGATCACGCGCACCGAGAGCACCGTATCCGCGTCGGGCCGGAGCTCACCGTTGCCGTCGAGCAGGTTGCGGTCGGCGTAGAAGCCCTCGGTGTTCTCCCGCATCACCACGAGATCGACGT
>DASZHJ010000009.1:0-7412 GCA_035938015.1 Allostellaceae bacterium | reverse complement strand
GTGGTCTGAGACCAGGCGCGCACGCCGACTTTTCGGCCCACCAGATCGGCCGGCCCGCGAACGGTCGAGGCATGGGTGCAGACGATGGCGCCGTGGTGGAAGCCGCGCGACAACACGATCGGCAGCGCGGTGATCGGCTTCTGGAAGGCATGGGCGAGCGCGTGAGTCGTGATCGCCATCTCGCTGACGTCGAATTCGAGATCTCGGGCCATGCGCCGGAAGGCTCGTGTGATGGGGTCGACCTCGACGAAGTCGAACCTCACTCGCTCCGAGCGGACCGACCCGTCCCTGAGCGCGCGGACATGATCGTAAGGGCCGATCGCGATGCGCAGCGTGACTGGGTTCGTCATCGAAACAGGAAGCCTCCTCGGCGCCGTTCGGACGCGGCCGGGCGCCTTGACACGGTCATTTGTAGCACCACACAGTCGCGGTGTTCATCCGCCAAAGTAGCCGGCGAATTTCCAATGCCAAGAGGTGCGTCGGAGCACACTCTCGGCGCCAATCAGCGGGGAGAGCATCCTGGTCAAAGTATCCCAAGCGGTCGAGCGGCTCGGCCAGTCGCAGCGCGCCAAGAAGCTGTCGCGACCTCCACCGGGGATCATCTCGCTGGCGAGTGGCGATCCCAGCTTCGATACCCCCGACCATATCCGCGAGGCCGGCATCGCCGCGATCCGCGGCGGCCGCACGCACTATTCCGCGCCCATGGGCGAGGCCGATTTGCGGCACGCGGTTGCAAGCTACCTTTCCACGCTCGGCGGCGGCGCCTTCGAGGCCGAGCATGTGCTGATCACCAACGGCGCCGCTTCCGGGATTTATGCCAGCATGGTTGCCTACCTCGATCCCGGAGACGAGGTGCTGCTGCACGACCCCTCCTATTCGCTCTATTGGGACGTCGCGCGCTCCGCGGGCGCCGTTCCGGTGTTCGTGCCCTGGACCCCTCGGCTTCGCCTGGACATGGAGGCCCTGGAGCAGGCCGTGACGCCGCGCACGCGCATGCTGGTCCTGAACAATCCGGTGAACCCCACGGGCATCGTATTCACCGAGACGGAGATGCGCGCGGTGACGGATTTCGTGCTTCGCCACGATCTTCTGATCATCTCCGACGAGGCCTACGATCACCTCATCTTCGATGGTCGCCCGATGATCTCCGCCGCTCGTTTCGCGGCAGTGGCGGACCGCACCATCGTGATCAACACCTGCTCCAAGACCTTTGCGATGACGGGCTGGCGCATCGGTTATGTCGCGGCCCGCGGCGGACTGCTACGAGGACCGGCCGTGATCCATCGCACATCGGTTGGATTTGTGAATACCATCGGCCAGCGAGCGGCGGTTGCGGCGTTTGCCACCAAGACCAATTGGCCCGGCCGCATGCTCGACGAGTACGCGCGCCGACGCGACCTCATGTGCGATCTGGTCAATGCGATGCCGGGTCTGCACTGCGATAAGCCCGAGGGCGCCTTCTATGTATTTGTCCGTGTCGAGGCGCCAGTGACCTCCGAGGCCCTGACGGAGCATTGCCTGAAGCACGGCGTCGCGGTCCGCAGCGGCACCGAATTCGGTCCACGCGGGGAGGGTTTCATCCGCCTCACCTTCGCCGGCGAGCCCGCGCAGTTCCAGCCTGGTCTCGAGCGCCTGGCCAAGGCAATGCGAGCGCTTTGAGCGCGCCGCTGACCAACAAATAGGCAGCAAGGGTCGTCTTCCCGTTCCGCCGGTTGCCCGGGAAGCGTCCCGAGCCTGATCCCATCGCGCCAACGATGGGTCTTGCCGGAGCCTTGCGCCCCTCGCCGCCCCCACAGCGGCCGATCCCAGCCGCGCCGTTCGGCTGGCCCGGATCTTGCGTTGCTGGCTCCGGGGACCGGACGCAATCACCAGAGAGAACTGAGGAGGTCTCGGATGAGAGCAGGGAAAGCCATTGGGGCGTTGGCTTTAGCCGGCGCATTGATGCTGCCGGGCGCGTTGGCGCGGGCGGAGGATACGATCAAGGTCGGCGTGCTGCATTCGCTGTCAGGCACCATGGCCATCAGCGAGACGACGCTCAAAGACACCGTCTTGATGATGGTGGACGACATCAACAAGAAGGGTGGATTGCTCGGCAAGAAGGTCGAGGCGGTGGTCGTCGACCCCGCATCGAACTGGCCGCTCTTCGCGGAAAAGGCGCGCGAGCTGATCCAGAAAGACGGCGTCGCCGTGGTCTTCGGCTGCTGGACCTCGGTGTCGCGCAAGTCGGTGCTGCCCGTGTTCGAGGAGCTGAACGGCCTGCTCTTCTATCCCGTGCAGTACGAAGGCGAGGAGAGCTCGAACAATGTGTTCTACACGGGCGCCGCGCCGAACCAGCAGGCGATCCCGGCGGTCGAGTACCTCATGGGCAAGGAAGGTGGCGAGGTGAAGCGCTGGGTGCTCGAAGGCACCGACTACGTCTATCCCCGTACCACCAACAAGATCCTCGAGGCGTTCCTGAAGGCGAAGGGCGTCGCGGCGGACGACATCATGATCAACTACACGCCGTTCGGGTTCTCCGACTGGCAGACCGAGGTCGCCGCGATCAAGAAGTTCGCCTCCGCCGGCAAGAAGACGGCGGTGGTCTCGACCATCAACGGCGACGCCAACGTGCCCTTCTATAAGGAGCTCGCCAACGCCGGCATCAAGGCCTCCGACATTCCCGTCGTGGCCTTCTCCGTCGGCGAGGAGGAGCTTTCGGGCATCGACACGAAGAATCTGGTCGGTCATCTCGCGGCCTGGAACTATTTCGAGTCCGTGAAGAACCCGACCAACGATGCCTTCATCAAGGAGTGGCACGCGTTCATCAAGAACGACAAACGCGTCACCAACGATCCCATGGAAGCGACATACATCGGCTTCAAGATGTGGGCACAAGCCGTGGCGCAGGCCGGCACCACCGAAGTGAGCGCGGTGCGGCAGGCGATGTACGGGCAGAAGGTGCAGGCGCCGAGCGGTTTCATGGCGGTCATGAACACCAATCACCACCTCTCGAAGCCCGTGATGATCGGCGAGATTCAGCCGAACGGCCAATTCGAGGTCGTCTGGCAGACTAAGCAGGCGATCAAGGCCGATGCCTGGAGCCCGTTTTTGCCGGAGGATAAGGGCAAGGTGGCTGACTGGACCTTCCCTTGGGTCTGCGGCAACTGCACCGAGCCGAAGTACAAGGTCCTGACGGACTAAGTTGACGCGACGGCCGGACCTGACCGCAATGCGCGGCCGGGTCCGCGCCGATCACACATTCTGCGGGCAACGCATCATGGTGAGGCTTCGCCGTCTGCTCCTTGCAGCGATCGGGCTGCTTGCGGTGATCGCATCGGCCCGAGCCGACGATCTGCACGATCTGATCGATCGCCTGGGCTCTGAAGGGTTCGCAGACAAAGAGCAAGCCGTAACGGCGTTGGCCGATCTCGGGGACGGTCGTGCCGTCGCGGCCCTGAGGGCCCTCAATGACGGCCTGCTCTATCGCACCGCCGACGGCCATATCGTCATCGCCGAGCAGGGTGGCGACACGTACAAGCTCTTCGATCCCGTGGACCACGCCGCGCTCGGCAAGGCCAAGGACGACGCCATCGACAAGCTGCACGTCAACAACAGGTTGCGCGGCCTTATCGCCGGCGCGCTCAGCCGGCTCACGCTGGTCGGCGCCAGCCGCGACGACCGCCTCGCTGCGGCACGCGACACCTTGAAGCACATCAGTGGGGACTCCGCGCCCGCTCTTGAGCGAGCCCTGGCAAACGAGAGAGATCCCGAAGTACGACAGGCGCTCACGGTCGCGCTCTCCGCCGCACGCCTTACCGCCGGCACGAGCGAGCAGCGCATGGCCGCAATCTCCGTGCTGTCGCGGTCGACCGATCCGGAGATCCGCTCGCTCCTCGGTCAGTTCGCGAGCAGTGGGGATCTTGACCCGGCGGTACGCAAAGCTTTGGAGGCGGTACAGCGGAGGCTCGAGCAGCGGTTGATGTGGATCGGGTTCGCCGAGAATCTGTTCCAGGGTCTGAGCTTGGGCAGCGTGCTGTTGCTGGCCGCGATCGGTCTCGCCATCACCTTCGGCGTCATGGGGGTGATCAACATGGCCCATGGCGAGATGATCATGCTGGGAGCCTACGCCACTTTCGTGGTGCAGGAGATTTTTCGCGCATTCCTGCCACCCAGCTGGATCGATGCCTATCTCATCGTCTCCGTGCCCGCGGCGTTCCTGGCGACCGGCGCGGTCGGCATTCTGATCGAGCGCAGCGTCATTCGCTTCCTTTACGGCCGTCCGCTCGAGACCATGCTCGCGACCTGGGGCGTGAGCCTGATCCTGCAGCAGCTCGTGCGGACGGTGTTCGGCGCACCGAACAAGCAGGTCTCCAACCCGAGCTGGATGACCGGCGGCATCAACGTGCTCGGCGGCGCCACGATCACCTGGAACCGCGTGGTCATCCTGGCCTTCTGCTCGGTCGTGATGATCTGCCTCGCCGCAGTCTTGCGCTGGACCTCGTTCGGGCTGCACATGCGCGCGGTGACGCAGAACCGCGACATGGCGGCGGTGATGGGCATCCGCACGGCGTGGATCGACGCGCTCACCTTCGGTCTCGGCTCGGGAATCGCGGGCATCGGCGGCGTGGCGCTGAGCCAGATCGGCAATGTGAGCCCGAACCTCGGTACCATCTACATCGTCGACAGCTTCCTCGTGGTGGTGTTCGGCGGTGTGGGCAGCCTGATGGGCACGCTGGTCGGCGCGCTCAGCCTCGGCATCGTCAACAAGATCCTGGAGCCGGTCGCGGGAGCCGTGCTGGGCAAGGTCGCGATCCTGCTGGCGATCATCCTCTTCATCCAGAAGCGGCCTCGCGGGCTCTTCGCCCTTAAGGGCCGCGCGGCGGAAAGCTGAGCTCGTGTCCTCCGCACCCGATTTTCTCGATCGCCGCGGCTGGGCCGGGTTTCTCACGGTCGGCGGGCTCCTGGTCGTGGTCGTGCCGCTGCTCAACGCGCTGCCTGCAACAGATAGTGCCGTGCGACTGCCCGACTACCTCATTCCGCTCTTCGGCAAATATGCTTGTTACGCCACGTTGGCCTTGAGCCTCGACTTGATCTGGGGCTACGCGGGCATCTTGAGCCTGGGCCACGGCGCGTTCTTCGCGCTCGGCGGCTATGCCATGGGCATGTATCTCATGCGCCAGATCGGCACCCGCGGGGTCTATGCCAACGCCACGCTGCCTGACTTCATGGTGTTCCTGAACTGGAAGCAGCTGCCCTGGTACTGGCAGGGCTTCGATCACTTCGCCTTCGCGGCCCTTTTGGTGCTGCTGGTTCCAGGCGTTCTCTCCTTCGTGTTCGGCTGGTTCGCGTTCCGCTCGCGCATCACTGGCGTCTATTTCTCCATCATCACGCAGGCGCTGACCTACGCGCTCTTGCTGGCATTTTTCCGCAACGATATGGGGTTCGGCGGCAACAACGGCTTGACCGACTTCAAGGACGTGCTCGGCTTCGAGATCCAGGCGCAATCGACTCGGCGGGCGCTCTACATCATCTCGGTGGCCGCCATGGGCGGCAGTTTTCTCGTCTGTCGGCATATCGTGGCCTCGAAGCTCGGACGCGTGCTGCTGGCGCTGCGCGACGCGGAGGCGCGCGTACGGTTCCTCGGCTATTCCTCCGAGTATGCAAAGCTCTTCGCGTTCACGGTATCCGCGGTGCTCGCGGGCATCGCGGGCGCACTCTATGTGCCGCAAGTCGGCATCATCAATCCCAGCGAATTCTCGCCGGCAAATTCCATCGAGATCGCGATCTGGGTCGCGGTCGGCGGACGCGGCACCCTCGTCGGTGCTCTGGTGGGAGCGGTCGCCATCAACCTGCTCAAGAGCTGGCTCACGGGCGAGGTGCCGGAGGCGTGGTTGTTCGTGCTCGGCGGTCTCTTCGTCCTGGTGACATTGGTGTTCCCGCGTGGCCTTGTCGGGCTCGCGCAACAGATCAGGGGGCCGAACTCCCCGATAGCGGCGGTCGGCGCCGGGAAGCTCGCAAAATGACCGCCACCTCGGGAACCGGCACGCCGCTCCTCTACCTCGACGGTGTCACCGTTAGCTTCGACGGCTTCAAGGCGTTGAACGGCCTCTCCTTCATGGTGGAGCGCGGCGAGCTCCGCAGCGTCATCGGGCCTAACGGCGCCGGCAAGACCACCATGATGGACGTGATCACTGGGAAGACGCGGCCGGACGAGGGCAAGGTGCTCTTCGACGGCGCGGTGGACCTGACACGCCTTGACGAATCCGCCATCGCCAATCTTGGCATCGGTCGAAAATTCCAGAAACCCACGGTCTTCGAGAATCTCACCGTGTTCGAGAACCTGGAGCTGGCGCAGAAATGTCCGCGCGGAACCTGGCGGACCTTACTGGCAACCCTGACCGACGCTCAGCGGGAAGCCATCGATCGGACGCTCAAGACCATCGGGCTTGCGGGCCGCGAGAGCGCACGCGCGGGCGCGCTCAGCCACGGCCAGAAGCAGTGGCTGGAGATCGGCATGCTCCTGGTTCAGGACCAGCAGATCCTGCTGCTGGACGAGCCCGTCGCTGGTATGACCGACCACGAGACCTCCCTCACGGCGGAGCTGATCTTGAGCCTCGCGGGCAGCCGGACGCTGATCGTGGTCGAGCACGATATGGAGTTCGTGCGCAACCTGGGCGCACGCGTCACCGTGCTCCACGAAGGCGCGGTGCTCGCGGACGGTACCATCGAGCACGTACAAAACCAGCGTGCCGTGATCGACGTCTATCTCGGACGCTGAGGATGCTCGCCGCGGTTGATATCGACCTCTACTATGGCGCGAGCCACATCCTGCGCCGGGTCGGCATTGCCGCGGAGCGTGGCAAGGTCACCTGCCTGCTCGGCCGGAACGGCGTTGGCAAGACCAGCCTCCTGCGCGCAATCTTCGGCCTGCAGCCGATCCGTGGTGGATCCATACTTTGGGATGGCCAGGAGATCGCAGGCCTGAAGACTCATGAGCGCGCGCGGCGTGGGCTCGCTCTGGTGCCGCAGGGGCGCGAAATCTTTCCGCGCCTTACCGTGCAGGAGAACCTTGAGACCGGCTTCGCGCCGCTCCCGCGCGAGAAGCGCCGTATCTCCGATGAAATCTTCAGCCTGTTCCCCGTGCTGGGCGACATGCTGCGACGGCGCGGCGGCGACCTCTCGGGTGGTCAACAGCAACAGCTCGCAATCGCGCGCGCGCTCGTGACGGGCCCTCAGCTCCTCGTGCTCGACGAACCCACGGAGGGCATCCAGCCTTCGATCATCAAGGATATTGAACGCGTGATCCGCGACCTTGCCGCCCGCGGCGATATGGCGATCCTGTTGGTCGAGCAGTACTTCGAATTCGCGCGGGCGCTCGCGGACACCTATGTGGTCATGGACCGCGGCGAGGTGGTACTGTCGGGCCTCACCCG
>DASZHJ010000008.1:0-2397 GCA_035938015.1 Allostellaceae bacterium | reverse complement strand
GCGCTCAACGGCGTGCGCGAGGAGGCGCGCGTGGGCCAGCGCACCACGCTCGATGTGCTCAACTCGCAGCAAGACCTCGTCAACGCGCGGGTGGCGCTCGTCACCGCGCAACGCGACCGGGTGGTGGCGTCCTACACGGTGCTGGCGGCGACTGGCGCGCTGTCGCCGCAAATCCTCGGACTCAGGATCGAGGTCTACGATCCCGTCACGCATTACCAGCAGGTGCGCGACGCCTGGGGCGGGGTGCGCGCGCCGGATGGGCGCTAGCATCTCGGTTTAGGCGAAACACTTGCTCGCCCGAGCTTACTTGCGTTCGTTTTCGGCCATGCCATAGTCCTGGCCCTCCAGCGGATTCCGCTGATTCTAAAATCTGCAGCTGGGGCTTAGACCCCGGCGGGTTGAGGGGGGACGCGGTCGATGACGCAGCCTGCGAAGGGTCAGGAGCCCTCGATGGAGGAGATTCTCGCCTCCATCCGCAGGATCATCGCCGACGACGAGCCGGCCAAGGAAACGACCGAGAGCCGGCAAGACACCGTCGCGACCGCGCGCGAGAGCGCCGCTCAAGCGCCGCCGCGCCCGTCCGCTGCGCCCTCCTACGCCGCGCCCACGAGCCCGCCGCCGCGCATCGCTCCTGCGGACGCCGCCGCGTCCACGCCGTCGATGACGGAGGAGGAGATCGATTCGATGCTGGCCCATCTGCGCGGCACGCCGCGGCAACCGCCCGCTGGGTCGGCGCGGACCGAGGCGGCAGCTACGTCCGAACCGGCCCCCACGCTCGATGCGCCGCGTGCCGCCATCGAGGAGCGCGGCCTGCTCTCTGCCACGACCACCGCCGCGGTTGATGCCGCTTTCGATGCGCTGGCGCGCACGGCGCAGGCGCGCAACGGTCGCACCCTCGAGGAGGTGGTCAGCGAACTGCTGCGGCCGATGCTCAAGACCTGGCTCGACGAGAATCTGCCGGAGATGGTCGAGCGCCTAGTGCGCGCCGAAATCGAACGCGTGTCACGCGGACGAGGTTGAAGCCAAACGGCGGAGGCGGCGAGACCGACTACGCTCTGCCGATGTCCGGGTGCTGGCGGTCGTCCGCGGTGTGGCGTCGCAGTTTTGCCGTGAACCACCAGGCCAGCGCCGGCAGCGCGACGGCGGTTGCGATGAACAGCGGCACCGCCGTGAAGCGGTCGAACACGAGCGCACCCACGGCCACCCCCAGCGTCTGGCCGAAATAAATCGCCGAAGAGAAGATCGCAACCGCGGTGCCCCGCGCCTGCGGCGTCATCTGCGTGGCATTGGTCTGCAGCGTGTTGTGGAGCGCGTAGAAGCCGAGCCCGATGGCGGTGACCGCGATGGGCGTGAGCCACCAACCGGCCCCGAGCGCGAGCGTCGCATAGGCGAGACCCAATAGCACCCCGCCGAAAATTGCGAGCCCCGCTTGCCCGAAACGGTTCACCAGCTGCTGAACCGAGGCGGCATAAAGCAAGCCCCCGATCCCGAACGTTCCGACGATCAGCCCGATCGCGCTGAAGGTGAGCCCGAAACGCAGATGCAGATCGGCGCCGACATAGGCGAAGGCGCCCCAGCCGATGCTCGCCTCGATGAACACGGCGAGAATGACGAAGCGCGCCCATGGGTTGGAGAGCACGGCGACATAGTCGGCGATGAAACCGCGCGAGGCTTCGCCGCCGTGGCCGCCAGCGCGGGTGCGCGGATTGGTCAGAAGCTCGAACACGAGCCCCGTGGTCGCGAGCGCGAACATGCCAGCCAGCACGAAGAAGACGTCGCGCCAGCCGAACAGGTCTCCGAGCACGCCGCCCGCCGCTTGGCCGAAGAGCTGGCCGAAAATCTGGCCTGAGAGATAGCGCGCGAGCACCGGCTGGCGGCGCTCATAGGGCGTCACGTCTCCCACATAGGCCATGGACAGCGGAATGATCCAGCCGGCGGCCGCGCCCGACGCGAAGCGCGCGAGCGCGAGCGCGGAGAGCGATTGCACGGTGCCGCAGAGCGCCACCAGGATCGAGGCGAGCGCGCACATCAACGTGACGGTGCGATATTTGCCGAAGCGGTCGCCGACCGGGCCGATGATGAGCTGGATCGTGCCGTGGCTGACGGCATAGGCAGCGACCACGATGGAGGCTTCGCCCACCGTGGTGCCGAAATCGGCGGCGATCTGCGGCAACAGCGAGTCGGTCACCCGCACCATCGCCTGGCTCGCAAAGCCTGCGACCGCGAGCAGGATGATGGAGCGCGTTGGGACTTTCTGGCTGGCCGGCGAGGAGGTCACGCGGAATTTCGTTGCTGCGTCCGTTCGGCTGTGGGCGTTGACAGGGCGCAGCGCCGCGGGCTTTTTACCGCGAAATCGCCGGACCGAGACATGATCGACAAGACATACCAGCCCTCCGC
>DASZHJ010000007.1:0-4378 GCA_035938015.1 Allostellaceae bacterium | reverse complement strand
GGCGGCTTGGGTTTGCCGGTGACCTCCTCGCCCCATTCCTGGACCAGGCGGGCGGCGCGCGCCTTGAGGTCGTGCTGCAGCTGATCGGCTCGGATGTCGACGAAGACGCGGGCCACGCTCGGCATGCCCAGGAAGAGTACCCAGCCGATGCCGGCGGCGCCGTACATGGTGAGCCAATTGGTTGGCCGCGACAGGATATCGGCGACGCTCACCATGGTGTGACCGTCACCCCAGAGTTGTACGATGAGCGGGGTCAGACCCGCGAGGTTCATGAAGCCGACCGTACGCGTCAGGTACTTCGCTCGGTACCGGTCAAGCAGGGTCGCTACCATCGTGGGGACGAGCCCGGTCAGCAGCAGGATGCAGAGCGGCAACGCCGTCACCGCAAGGAGCGTCACCAAGAGGATGGCGACGGTGGCGGTGGCGTTGCGCCGCGCAGCGCGGCCGGCCGGCTTCGCGGCCCCTGCTTTATCGAGGATGGCGGGCTCGGCGGTCATCGGCTCAGCTCATCACGACGACCAAAGTGAGTCCCGTGGCCCAGGCGAGGAGCAGCGCGGTCGCGGCGGCTATGCTGGCGCCCAGGTGCGCCGCGCGCTGCGGCCGGGTCTGGCCGTCCGCGCGCAAGCCCTCGAGCGCCCGCTGGATCCCGTAATATTCCCGCGCCGCCGCGCTGAATCCGAAGGCGTCGCGCTGACGCTCGACCGGGCTGTCCACCAGCGCCAGCATGTCCACCAGGCTGCCGGTCTCCGCCACCGCGGGCAACTGCTCCAGGAGCTGCTGGCGCCGCGCGCGGTTATGGATGGCCTGGAAGGCCGGCGGAAGCTGGCGCGAAAGCCGGAGCGCCGTCTGGCGCGCGCCGCGCGGCCCGCGGGCGGCTTGCAGCTTCGCCAGCAGCTTGAGCGCTCCCAACGCGCGCACCGACGGCTCGGCGCTCGAGAGCGCATCGAACCACTCGTTGGCGGCCAGCTTGAAACGCGCGGCGATGAAGCCCGCGAAATGTCTGTCGATCTGCAGCTCTTCCGAGGGTCGCCGCTCGAGCTCGGCCTCGATGGCGCCCAACGCGTCGACGGGTTCGACAATGTACCGGCTCTCGATCAGCGGCCACAGGCAGTGCAGCGACGGATTCATCTCGTAGAGAGCCCTTTCGGCACCCCCATTGAGCCGTTGATCCTCCAGGTGCAGCCGTAGCCGCTCGAACGTCTTGAGGATCGGCACCTGCTCGGGTCGGAGGCCGGTTTGCGTGGAGAACCAGAACACGGGAAGACGGCTGAGTACGGTCTCCGCCACCAGTGCCGGCGAGCCCTGGCCCCGAAAGGCGCCGGCAAGCGCGGCGCCGAAACCGTCGATGGCGGCGGCAAAGCCTTTGAAACGGACGGGAGCCGCAGGATCGAGCGCCATCGAGACGCGCGCCACCTGCCGTTCCTCGTTTTCCGCACCCTGGGTGTCGTGCCCCTCGGAGATTGCCGAGGCCAGCAGCTTCAAGCGCTCGGGCTCGCCGAGGCTCCGCTGCACCCAGGCCTCGAGCTCCTCGCTCTTCACGACCCGCGCGGCGGCGCCGGGCTTGCGGATGAAGGCATCTGCGAGCGAGCGCGCGGTGAGATGAGCTTCGCCCTCGAACTCGAACGGCCGTGTCGCGCGCTTGGCGAGCGACGGCTGCTTGGGCGACGAATGGCGTCCGTGCAGCCAGAGGCCGACATCCTGGATCGTCCAGCGCTCCTTGGCGTCGTCGCTAAGCAGTCCGCGCACCGGCTCGATGATGGTCGGCGACAACCGCTCGTTGCGGACGATGGCGGCATAGGATCCGCGATTGATCTTGTCGGCGATCAGCTGCTCGTCGGGGACATCGGCGACGGGATTTCGGCCCAAGGACAAGCAGACCATGGTCACGCCGAGCGCATAGAGGTCGTCCGAGGGCGTGCCCTCTCCGCGCCCCCAGGGATTGGCGAGCCCACCCTCGATCGTCTCGTAGACCAGCGGCTGCAGCAAACCCGCGGGCGCGGCGCAGCAATCTCCGAGGGCAGCTTGCCGGCGTGAGAGGTCCCGGTAAAAGACGTTCGTGGCGCGGACCGCGCGATGGGTAGCGCCGACGGTGAGAAACTGCTGCAGCGAGGTCACCAGCGGCGGCAGGACATCGTGGATGAGGTCGCTATCCCCCAGTGCACCGCGCGGCCGATCGATCGGGGTGACCAGCGCCGGCTCGCCCATTCCACCGTAGCCCTGCATCACCGGACCGCCGAGCGGGCGATCGTACACGATGGCAAAGCACCGGCGGCCCATGAGCGGCCAATCGATGACGGCCCATTCCAACGGGGTCAGCACGCCCTCGAGCCGCAGGCCGTGAAGCGCCTCCAGCACCTGGAGCCGCGGCGGCACCTGCGGATTGCAGACGAGCGCGAAGACGTTCGAGGTCGGCAGCTCGCGGTCTACAGCGACATAAGCGTTGGCGTAGGCCGTCGAGAGCTCCGCCAGCGGCCGGTCGATAAGGATGTCGAAGTGGCTGCCCAGGATTGCGACCCGGTCCTCCGCTCCGCCTTGCTGTGTTGCCGACTGCGCCATCCGCAGAGCCCGCCTCTCCCAGCCATCGGGCGCGGCTGCGAACGAATGCGCCCGACCCTAGAGACTAGGTGGCAAGCCCAAACAGACGGTTAACGGTAGGTCAATTTGAGGCGCGGAATAAGCGCCCGCCACGGATCGGCTGTTTCACCCCCGTGGTGCCGGGAAAGCTGAGCGGCAGGCCGTCGAGGCTGCGCACGGCGAGGTAGGCGAAGGCTTGCGCCTCGAGCGCGTCGCCATCCCAGCCGACCTGCTCCACCGCCTCGACAGGCGCCGCCAACACCCGCGACAGCGCAGCCATCAGCGCGGGGTTGTGGCGGCCGCCACCGGTCACCAGCCAGCGCCGGGGCGGCGCCGGAAAGTGCGGGCGAGCGGCGGCCACAGCCGCCGCCGTGATCGCAGTCAAGGTCGCCGCGCCATCGGCCGGCGACAGGTGGTCCGGCATGACGGCGCGGAAATCGTCGCGGTCGAGCGATTTGGGCGGTCGACGCGCGAGGAACGGATGGGCGAGGAACCGGACCACCGCCTGATCGTCCACCCGACCCGCCCGCGCGAGCGCCCCGTCGCGATCGACAGGCGATCCGGTGTGGCGGAGCGCCCAGTCGTCGATCAGCGCATTGCCGGGCCCCGTGTCGAAGGCCAGGACGTCGGCCTCACCCTCGCCGAGCCAGGTCACGTTGCCGACGCCACCGAGATTGAGTACGGCCAGCGGCCGCTCGAGACCGGCCGCAAGCCCGGCGTGGAATATCGGCGCGAACGGCGCGCCCTCGCCTCCGGCGGCCACGTCGGCCGAGCGGAAATCGGCGATCACATCGAGGCCGAGATGCTTGGCCAGACGCGCACCGTCGCCGATCTGCCACGTACGACCTTCCTTTGGCCGATGCAGGATCGTGTGGCCGTGCAGGCCAACCACGTCGACGCCGCGGAGGTTGTGCCGGGCGATAAATTCCTGGACCGCGCGGGCGTGGGCATCCGTGAGATCGCGCTCGACATCGGCGACCGGTCCCTGCCCGCCCAGCACCGAGCGCAAGCGAGCGCGCAGCCCGTCCTCGTAGGGCACGGTGAGCGCCGGTCCCGGCGTCACCTGGGCTCGCCCGTCGGTCTCGAGGAAAGCGACATCGATGCCGTCGAGCGAGGTGCCGCTCATCAGGCCGAGCGCGCGGCGGACCTGGCCGCTCATGGGCTCACCTCGAATTGTCGCGTCGGCGCGGGTGTGCTACAGCACGCGCCCCAATGTCCGAGAAACGCCGATCCCAATCGTGCCGAGATGACCACCGCTCGCTCGCCTTTCCTGGCCGCCGCCGAGGCTCGCGGATTCGTGCACCAGTGCACCGACCGCGAGGCACTCGATGCGCGCCTCCTAGAAGGACCCGCCGTCGCTTACATTGGTTTCGATTGTACCGCGAACAGCCTCCACATAGGTAACCTCGTGGGGATCATGATGCTGCGGCTCTGGCAGCGCACCGGCCACAAGCCGATCGTGCTCATGGGCGGTGGCACCACCAAGATCGGCGACCCCTCCGGCAAGGATGAGACCCGCAAGCTCCTGACCGAGGCGGAAATCGAGCGCAACAAGGCCGGCATCCGGCGAATCTTCGACCGCTTCCTGAGCTTCGGCGAGGGCGCCACCAGCGCCATCATGGTGGACAATGCCGACTGGCTCGACCGTCTGCACTACATCCCGTTCCTGCGGGAATACGGCCGGCACTTCTCGGTGAACCGCATGCTGAGCTTCGACAGCGTTCGGCTCCGGCTCGAGCGTGAGCAGCCGCTGTCGTTTCTCGAGTTCAACTACATGGTGCTGCAGTCCTACGACTTCCTCGAA
>DASZHJ010000006.1:0-8365 GCA_035938015.1 Allostellaceae bacterium | reverse complement strand
AGCGGACGCGATTGGAGCCGTAGTTCAGGCGTGCGGCGACGCCCGCGACCGAATAGAGATCGCGGATCATCGCGGGGATCAGCGAGAGCGTGAGATAGCCGTGGGCGATGGTGGTGCCGAGGGCCGAGCGCGCGGCACGCGCGGGGTCGACGTGGATCCATTGGTGATCGTCGATGACGTCGGCATAGCGATCGATCAAATCCTGGGTGACGGTCATCCAAGGGCTAACGCCGAGCGTCTCGCCCGCGGCAGCCTTGAGCTCGGCGAGGCTCTTGAATGCGCGCATGGTGCGCATCCTGCCCGCGGAAGCCGCGCGCCGTCCAGAGGCACTTGCCAGCGCGCTCCGGAGCGCGTTTTCTAGGCGCGGAACAGCAGAAAGGATGCCGCCATGGCCGAAGCGGTGATCGTCTCGACCGCGCGCACGCCGATCGGGCGGGCGTTTCGCGGTGCTTTCAACATGACCTATGGCGCCACGCTCACGGGGCACGTGATCCAGCACGCCGTCGAGCGCGCGAAACTCGATCCCGGCGAGATCGAGGACGTCGTGATCGGCTGCGGCTTTCCGGAGGGCACCACCGGCAACAACATCGCGCGCCAGGCGGCGCTCCGCGCGGGGTTGCCGGTCACGGTCGCGGGCGAGACGGTGAACCGCTTCTGCAGCTCCGGCTTGATGGCGATCAGCATCGCGGCGCAGCGGGTCATGGTGGACGGCGTCCCCGCGATGGTGGCGGGTGGCGTCGAATCGATCAGCCTGGTGCAGAACACCGTGAACACCTCCCATCACCACGACGAGTGGCTGGCGAAGCACAAGCCCGATGTTTGGATGCCCATGATCGACACCGCCGAGGTGGTGGCGCGGCGCTATCAGGTGACGCGCGAGAAGCAGGACGAGTTCTCCCTGTTGAGCCAGCAGCGAACCGCCGCCGCGCAAAAAGCCGGCCGGTTCGACGCCGAGATCGTGCCGCTCCCGAGCCAGAAGCAGATGAGCGACAAGGAGAGCGGCAAGACCTGGATGGAGCCCGTGACGCTCGCCAAGGACGAGGGCAACCGGCCCGAGACCACGCTCGCGGGTTTAGCGGCGCTGAAGCCGGTGCGCGAGGGCGGCCATATCACCGCGGGGAATGCGAGCCAGCTCTCCGACGGCGCCGCCGCCTGCGTGGTGATGGATGCGAAGCTCGCCGAGAAGCGCGGGCTCGCGCCGCTCGGCATTTACCGCGGCATGGTGGTGACGGGCTGCGAGCCCGACGAGATGGGCATCGGTCCGGTCTTCGCGGTGCCGAAGCTGCTGCAGCGCCACGGCCTCAAGGTCTCCGACATCGATCTCTGGGAGCTCAACGAGGCCTTCGCCGTGCAGTGCCTTTATTGCCGCGACCGGCTCGGCATCGATCCCGAGAAATACAACGTCGACGGCGGCGCCATCTCCATAGGCCACCCCTACGGCATGAGCGGCGCGCGGCTGGTCGGCCACGCGCTCCTCGAAGGCAAGCGCCGCAAGGCGCGCCTTGCCGTCGTCACCATGTGCATCGGCGGCGGCATGGGTGCCGCGGGATTGTTCGAGATCGCGTAGCCACTGGTGCGTCCTTCGACACGCTCGCTGCGCTCGCTTGCTCAGGATGAAGGGAAAAGAAGAGCCCTCATCCTCAGCAAGGGCCGCCAGGCCCGCGTCGAAGGACGCACCAGCGGCGCGCCTAAAGTCTTCCCGCGATCGTGACGCCGCCGTCGACCACGATCGCTTGGCCCGTGATGAAGCTGCCGGCCTTGGAGGCGAGGAAGACGGCGGTGCCGGCGATCTCGACTGGCTCGCCGATGCGCCGGAGCGGCGCGTGGCTGACGGACTGCTCGAGCACCACCGGGTCCTCCCAGAGCGCGCGGGCGAAATCGGTCTTTATCAGGCCCGGGGCGATGCAGTTGATGCGGATGTTGTGCCGGCCCCATTCGACGGCCAAGTTGCGGCAGAGCTGCAGGTCGGCCGCCTTGGAGATCGCGTAGACGCCCAGCATGGGGCTGCCGCGCAAGCCCGCGATGCTGGAGATGATGATGACCACGCCGTCCTTGCGCTCGGCCATCTCCGGCATCACCAGCTGCATGAGCCAGAGATTGCTGCGCACGTTGGAGCTCATGGTCTTGTCGTAGGCCTCGTCGGTGACGTCGAGCAGCGGGCCGTAGTAGGGATTGACCGCGGCGTTGCACACCAGGATGTCGACCTGGCCGAAGTGCTCGCGCGTGCGTGCGATCAGCGCCTGGAGCTGCGCCTTGTCGCCGACGTTGCAGGGGATGCTGAGGGCGCTGCCGCCCGCCTTGATGATCCCCGCGGCGACTTCCTCGCAAGGCCCCGCCTTGCGGCTGGAGATCACGACATTGGCGCCCGCCTCCGCCATCTGCTCCGCGATCGCGCGGCCGATGCCGCGCGAGGAGCCCGTGATGACCGCGGTCTTGCCGGTGAGGTCGAAGAGGTCCATGGGGCGCCTCCGCCAAGCGGTGATCGATCGAGAGACCCTATCGCATACGGCCGCGCGGCGTCATCCCTCGCGAGCCGGCGCCCGTGCTACCCGCTTGACAGGCGCGCTCCGAAGGCGCTACTTCCACCTCGATACCGTGGTGATTTGGCCGACCGGCTTGCGACCACGTTAAACCTCCGCTAAAAGGTCGGGTGTTCTTAGGGAACCCTGGACCCGTGCGGGCCAGGGTTTTTTCGTGGGAGCGGCCGGCGCCTCGCAACAGGAGACGACCGATGTCCGCGCCAACCTCGCTTCCGGAAAACTCACATCTGAGCACGCTCCTCGTCCATGGCGGCGGGTTGCGCAGCCAGCACATGGAGACGAGCGAGGCCGTCTACATGACCTCGGGCTACGTCTACCAGAGCGCCGAGGAGGCGGAATCCGCGTTCACAAACGACGGCTCGCGTTTCGTCTACTCCCGCTATGCCAATCCGACGGTCTCGATGTTCGAGGAGCGGCTGCGCTTGATCGAGGGCGCCGAGGTCTGTCGCGCGACCGCGAGCGGCATGGCGGCGGTGTTCGCGGCACTTGCCTCGGTGCTGAAGGCCGGCGACCGGCTGGTCGCCTCCCGCGCGCTCTTCGGCTCGTGTCTCCACATCGTGAAGCAGATCCTGCCGCGCTACGGCGTCGAGACCGAGGTGGTCGACGGGCGTGACCTCGAGGCCTGGGGCCGCGCGCTCGCGCGGCCGACAAAACTCGTGTTCTGCGAGACGCCCTCCACTCCGACCCTCGAGCTCGTCGATCTCGAGGCGGTGGCGAAACTCACGCACGCCGCCGGCGGCCTGCTGGTGGTCGACAACGTGTTCGCCACCCCCTTGCTGCAGCGGCCGCTCAGGCTCGGCGCCGATGTCGTGGTCTATTCCGCGACCAAGCACATCGACGGCCAGGGCCGGAGCCTCGGCGGCGCCGTGCTGGGCTCGCGCCAGTTCGTGACCGACCACCTGGCGCCCTTCCTGCGCCATACCGGCCCGTCCATCAGCCCGTTCAACGCCTGGCTGTTGGTCAAGGGGCTGGAGACATTGCCGCTGCGCGTTCAGCAGCACTGCCGCAACGCCGCCGAGGTGGCGGGGTTCCTGGAGCGGCATCCGAAGGTGGTGCGCACCCTCTATCCCGGGCTCGAGAGCCACCCGCAACATCAGTTGGCGCGCCGACAAATGACCGGCAGCGGCAATCTGGTGGCCTTCATCACCGCCGGCGGCAAACCGGGCGCATTCCGGTTCCAGAACGCGCTCCGCATCGTCAAGATCTCCAACAACCTCGGCGACGCCAAGAGCCTGATCACGCATCCTGCCACCACCACGCACCAGAAGCTGCCGCCCGAGGACAAGGCCACGCTGGGCATCGACGAGGCACTGGTGCGGCTCTCGGTCGGCCTGGAGGATTCCGCCGATCTGATCGAGGACCTCGATCGGGCGTTGGCGGCCGTGTGAGGGCGAGTTGGAGTTTGATCTCGTCACGCGGAAGCAGCGACGCGATCGCTCCTCCCCCCTTGAGGGGGAGGGTAGGGAGGGGGGTCGCGCGGGCGCGATAGTCTCGGAAACAACGCATCGGCCATACCCCCCACCCTACCCTCCCCCTCAAGGGGGGAGGGGCTTTGAATGGCCGGAGCGATTCCCGTGTCGGCAAATCGTGCTCTAGAATGCCGGCATGACCGGGTTCAAGTCCCATTACATCGGCGCGAACGGCATCCGCGTCCATTATCTCCGCGAAGGTCGCGGCCCGACCCTGCTGCTGCTGCACGGCTGGCCGGAGTTCTGCCGGGTCTGGCGGAAGTGCATACCCGCGCTTGCCGCCGAGTTCGACGTGATCGCGCCGGATCTGCGCGGCTTCGGCGATACCGAGAAGCCCGCGCACGGGCCCTCGGCAGAGGCCGGCGCGGAGGTCCACGCCGCGGATGTTCTGGCGCTGATGGACGGGCTCGGCCTCGAGCGCGTCGGCATCGTCTCCCACGACGTCGGCGCCTATGCCGCGCAATGGATCGCGCACGAGCAGCCGGACCGGCTGCGCGGGCTCTTCTTCTTCAATTGCCCCTATGCCGGGATCGGCGCGCGCTGGGCGGCGCCCGAGCATCTCAAGGAGATCTGGTACCAGTCCTTCCATCAGCAGCCCTGGGCGGCGGCGCTGGTGGGCAGCTCGCGCGAGGCGTGCCGCGCCTACATCGGGCATTTTCTGCGCCACTGGGCGCACGATCCCCACGTCTTCGACGAGGACCTCGAGGCCTGGGTCGACAACTTCATGAAACCTGGCAACCTTCAGGGCGGCTTCAACTGGTATATCAGTGCACACCAGGCGCGAATGGCGGTGATCCGCGGCGAGGTGCCGAAGCGCGGCCGTCGGCCGATCGCCGTGCCCGCGCGCGTGCTCTGGGGCGCCAGCGATCCCGTGCTCAAGAGCGCATGGACCGACCGCCTCGACGAGTTCTTCAGCGACGTCGAGGTGACCATCGCGCCCGACGCCGGGCACTTCGTCCACTACGAGCAGCCCGTGCTCGCATGCCACGAGATCGAGGCGTTTTTCCGAAGAGTCTGAGGGGGCGAGCATCATGAAACACGTTGCGGTGATCGGCGCCGGCACCATCGGCGCCAGCTGGGCCGCTTATTTTCTCTCCCGCGGGTTCTCGGTGACCGCGAGCGACCCGGCACCTAACGCGGGAAAATTCATCCGCGACTATGTCGCGACCGCGTGGCTGGCGCTCGAGCGCTTGGGTCTGGCACCCGGCGCTTCGCCCGGCCGGCTGCGATTCGAGCGGGATCCCGTCACGGCGGTCGCGGGAGCCGAGTTCGTGCAGGAGAGTGCCCCCGAGCGCGAGGAGATGAAGGTCGAGCTCTTCGAGCGGCTCGACCGCGGGCTGCCGCCGGAGGTGATCCTGGCCTCGAGCTCGTCAGGCATTCTCATCAGCAACATCGCCGCGCGCTGCCGGCATCCCGAGCGCTGCATCATCGGCCACCCCTTCAATCCCCCGCACATGATCCCGCTGGTCGAGGTAGTCGGCGGCAAGCGGACCAGCCCCGAAGTCATCGAGCGCGCGCTGGCGTTCTACCGCGAGATCGGCAAGCGGCCGATCCACATCCGCAAGGAGGTGCGGGGCCATCTGGTGAACCGGCTGCAAGCCGCGCTCTGGCGTGAGGCGATCCACCTAGTCAACGAAGGTGTCGCCAGCGTCGCCGATGTCGACGCCGGCATCGCCTATGGCCCGGGCCTGCGCTGGGCGATCATGGGGCCGCATCTGCTGTTCCATCTCGCGGGGGGCGTCGGCGGCATGACGCATTTCATGCCGCATCTGGGCGTGCCGCTGGCGCGCGATTGGTGGCCGGCCCTCGGCAATCCCGAGCTCACGCCCGCGGTGCAGAAGCAGATCATCGATGGCGTCGCCGAGGAAGCCGCCGGCCGGAGCATCCCCGAGCTCGCCGCCGAGCGCGACCGCTGCCTGATCGCGATCCTCGAGGCGCTCAAAGCCGCGCGGGGTGAGGGGTAGGCGTCGGCTACGACCGAGATTTCAGCCAGCCGCGGCCCGCGCGACGGCCGAGGTAGCCCGCGTTAACGCGCTGCTTCAAGAGAGCGGGCGGACGGAAGCGTTCGCCGTAGGCGGCGTGCAGGATCTCCTGCACCTGCAAGCAGAGGCTCGAGGTCGTGACGTCCATGAGCTCGAAAGGCCCGATGGGATGGCCGAGGCCGAGCTTGCAGGCGAGGTCGACGTCTTCCGGCGTGGCGACCCCTTCCTCGACCAGCTTGATCGCCTCGATGACGAAGGCGTGCAGCACCCGGTTGACCGCGAAGCCCACCACGTCCTTGACGCGGATCGGCGTCTTGCCGGCCTCGCGACAATAGGCCGTGGCGCGCTCGACGGCGGACTCGGCGGTGTCGAAATGCGGGATCACCTCGACGAGCTTCATGCGCGAGACTGGCGAGAAATAGTGCGTGCCCAGGAAATTCGGCCGCCGCTCCGGTTTCACGTAGGAGGCCAGGCTCGAGATCGCGATGCTCGAGGTATTGCTGGCGATCAGCACGTCCGGCCGGCAGACGCGATCCAAGGTCCGGAAGATCTCGGCCTTGACCGCCTCGTCCTCGAACACCGCCTCGGTCACCATGTCGCGATCTCCGAAGCGCGCGAGATCGGCGGTGACGGCGATGCGGGCAAGCGCCGGCGATTTCTCCGCCTCCTTGTAGAACCCGCGCGCGATGCCCTTGTCGAGAATGCCGGCGAGCCGGGCGAGCGCCGCCTTCAGCGCGTCCTCGGTGCGGTCGCTGAGCAGCACGTCATACCCGGCGAGCGCATAGACCAGCGCGATCTCCGCCCCCATGAGACCCGCGCCCACGACACCGATTTTGCCGGCCATTCGTTGCCTCCTGTTGTTGCCGCAAAATGCGGCATGGCGCCGGGCTTGTCCACGTTCGGCCTTGCCTTGAACGGATCGGCTGGCCCAAGCTTCGCCCATGGGGACGCCGATGGACGAGGGAGACACCGAGACCGCAAAGCGGAGGTTGTTCGACCTCGGCGGCCGCGTCGCGCTGGTGACGGGCGCGGGGCAGGGGCTCGGGCTCGCGATCGCGGAAGCCCTGGCGCAAGCGGGCGCCCATGTCATTTTGAACGGCCGCCAGTCCCCGCGTCTCGAGGCCGCGCAGGCGCAGATCCAGGCAAGAGGCGGCACCGCGTCCTCGCTGGCATTCGACATCGCCGAGCCCGACGAGATCGCCGCGGCCTTCGAGCGCATCGAAGCGGGGTTCGGTGGCCTCGACATTCTCGTGAACAACGTCGGCATCCGCCATCGCTTCCCGCTGGCCGAGATCACCACCGAGGATCTTCACCGCGTGCTCGAGGTCAATCTCGTGGCGGGCTTTCACCTCGCCAAGGCGGCCGTGGCATTGATGATCCCCCGCGGCCGCGGGCGTATCATCATGGTGACGTCGATCGCGGGTCCGCTCGGCCGCGCCAACGATGCCGCCTATATCGCGGCCAAGGGCGGGCTCGCCGGTTTCGTGCGGGCGCTCGCGGTCGAGTTCGGGCCGCAGGGCATCACGACCAACGCCATCGCGCCCGGCTATTTCGCCACCGAGACCAATGCCGCCATGGTGGGCGCCCCCGAGGTCGAGGAGTTCGTCCAACGCCGGATCCCACTGCAGCGCTGGGGCGAGCCGGAGGAGATCGCGGGCGCCGCGGTGTTCCTGGCCTCGGACCAGGCGAGCTACGTCAACGGGCACGTGCTCACCGTCGACGGCGGGCTCTCGGCGTCGTTCTGATCCCGCTATGAGCGGGCGCTATAAAACGAACAGGGAGGAGCGATGCGCGGGTTGATGATGGAGAGTCCGCTGCTGATTCAGACCTTGCTGGATCATGCGGCGCAATATCATGGCGATACCGAGATCGTCTCGCGCACCAACGAGGGGCCGATCCACCGCTACACCTACGCCGAGGCCGAGCGCCGCTCCAAGCAGCTCGCGAACGCGCTGCGCCGGCTCGGGATCAAGCTGGGCGATCGGGTGGGCACGCTCGCCTGGAACGGCTATCGCCACTACGAGCTCTACTTCGGCGTTTCCGGCATCGGCGCGATCTGCCATACGATCAATCCGCGCCTCTTCCACGATCAGCTCGATTACATCGTCAATCACGCCGAGGACGCGCTGATCTTCTTCGACCTGAGCTTCGCGCCGCTCATCGAGAAGCTCGCCTCGCACTGGAAGTCAGTCAAACACTTCGTCGCGATGACCGACCGCGCGCATATGCCTGCGATCGCCGTCAAGAACCTGCTCTGCTACGAGGAGCTGATCGCCGCCGAGAGCCCGGACCTCGTCTGGCCCGAGTTCGACGAGGAGACGGCCTCCTCGCTCTGCTACACCTCGGGCACCACCGGCAATCCCAAGGGCGCGCT
>DASZHJ010000005.1:0-5923 GCA_035938015.1 Allostellaceae bacterium | reverse complement strand
ATCCTCGAGCTCGCGGGCTCGCGCCGGGGCTATCACTGCCCGATGGCGCGCACGGTGCATATCGGCGCGCCGCCGAAGCGGCTCGCCGATACCGCCGCGGTGGTGATCGAAGGCCTGCATGCGGCGCTCGCCGCGGCGAAGCCGGGCGCCACCACGGAGGCCGTCGAGGCCGCCTGGCGCCAGGTCATCAGCAAGCACGGCATCCGCAAGGAGAGCCGCATCGGCTACGCCTTCGGCCTGGCCTATCCGCCGGATTGGGGCGAGCACACCGCGAGCCTCAGGCCCGGCGACCGCACCGAGCTTCGGCCCAACATGACCTTCCACTGCATTCCCGGCATCTGGGAGAAAGGCTGGGGCTTCGAGGTCTCCGCCGCCTTCGTGGTGACGGCCGCGGGCGGCCAGCCGTTCTACGACTTCCCCGAGGCGCTCGCGGTCAAGGCCTGATCGGGAGCGCTGGACCCCGCCGCCACATGCGCTAGATTTTGGCCAAAGGGGCGGTGGGCCGCTCGAGCCCAGAAAAGGCCACTTCCCCGGAAGGGGAGGAATTTGGCGATGCCGGTCCTGGAGCTCAGGAACCTCAGCAAGCATTTCGGCGCCATCGAGGCCCTGGCGGGCGTCGATCTCGCGCTCGAGGCCGGCGAGATCCTGGGATTGATGGGCGACAACGGCGCCGGCAAATCGACGCTGGTCAGGATCGTCGCCGGCAATTTCCGGCCGACCGTCGGCGACATCCTGATCGATGGCCGGTCGGTGCATTTCCACAAGCCGGCTCAGGCGCGCGACGCCGGAATCGAGGTCGTCTATCAGGACCTGGCGCTCTGCGACAATCTCACGGCCTCGGCCAACATCTTCCTGGGGCGCGAGGAGCGCCGGCGCTTCGGCCCGTTCCAGCTGCTGAACGAGCCGGCGATGCATGCGCGCGCCCGCGAGCTCTTCGCCGAGCTCAAATCGGAGACCCGGCCCGCCGACCTCGTCAAAACCATGTCGGGCGGGCAACGTCAGGCCGTCGCGATCGCGCGCACCCGTCTTGCGCAAGCCAAGATCGTGCTGATGGACGAGCCCACCGCCGCCATCAGCGTGCGCCAAGTCGCCGAGGTGCTCGACCTCCTGCGCCGCCTGCGGGACCAGGGCATGGCCATCCTGCTGATCAGCCACCGCATGCCCGACGTCTTCGCCGTCGCCAACCGCATCGCCGTGCTGCGCCGCGGGCACAAGGTCGCCGATAAGCCCGCACGCATGAGCTCGCCGGAGGAGGTGACGGGCCTCATCACCGGCGCCATTCGCGCCGCCTGAGCATCCCATGACAGCCGAGCACACAGGCAGCAAGCCGATGGGGATGACCGACACGGCGGCGCCGGTGCCGATCGGTGGCCAGAAGCGCTGGACGGCGATGCTCTCCGCGCAATCGTTCTGGGTGACCGTGGCGGTCGCCGCGACCTGCATCGCGATGTCGATCGCCTATCCGAGGGCTTTCGGCACGCAGGAGAATTTCTTCAACATCACGCGGAACTTCTCGTTCATCGCGATCATGGCGCTCGGCGAGACCCTGGTGATCATCACGGGCGGGATCGATCTTTCCGTCGGCTCGACCATGGGCGTTGCCGGCGTGGTGCTGGGCCTGGCGATGTCGCACGGCGTCTCGTTCTGGGCCAGCGCGGGTGCCGCGATCCTCGCGGGCGCCACGATGGGGCTCGTGAACGGCTGGCTGGTCTCCTACCTGCGCCTTTCGGCCTTCGTGGTGACGCTGGGTACGCTGAGCATCGGGCGGTCGCTGGCGCTCGCGATCTCCAACAACAAGATGTTCTACGAGTTCGGCCCGGATCAGCGCTTGCTCTTGGAGCTGGGCGGCGGAGCAACCCGCGGCATCGCCAATTCCGTCTGGATCCTTTTGATCCTCGCGGTCCTCATCGGTTGTGCCCTGAAGCTCACGGCCTGGGGCCGGCATATCTACGCGATCGGCGGCAACGAGAGCGCGGCGCGGCTGACGGGCGTCGCGGTCGACCGGGTCCGGCTGTCGGTCTATGCGCTCTGCGGCGTGCTGAGCGCGATCGCCGCGATCCTGATCGTGGGCTGGCTGGGCTCGGTCACCAACGCGCTCGGCCTCACGTATGAATTGCGGGTGATCGCCTCCTCGGTGATCGGCGGCGTCAACCTGATGGGCGGCGAGGGCGGCGCCTACGGCACGGTGATCGGCGCGGTGCTCATCGAGGTGATCCGCAACACGCTCAACATGGCCGGCGTCGACCCCTACTGGCAGGGCACCTTCGTCGGCCTGTTCATCATCTTCGCGGTGCTGCTCGAGAAGGTTCGCGGGCTGCGCTTGCGCTGAGTGCGACGTGAACGAATCAACGGATGGAGGAACCCCATGAGGCGTGGCTTGATTGCGGCACTGGCGACGGCCGGATTGATCGCAGCGGTGAGCGCTGCTGCCGCCAAGGACAAATACACCTTCGCGCTGGTCCCCAAGGCGATGAATAACCCGTTCTTCGACCTCGCTCACGAGGGCTGCATGGCGGCCGAGAAGGAGATGAAGAACATCGAGTGCCTCTATATCGGCCCGGGCGAGCATACGGAATCCGAGCAGGTTCAGATCATCCAGGACCTGATCGCGCGCCGGGTCGACGGCATCGCCGTCTCGGCCTCCAACGCGCCCGCGGTGGCGACGGCGCTCCGGGCGGCGAAGGCCGCGGGCATCCCGGTGCTCACCTGGGACTCCGACCTGCTGCCGCAGGACAAGCAGTATCGCGCGGCCTTCGTCGGCACCCGCAACTACGACATCGGCGTCAATCTCGCCAAGCTCGCGCAGAAGCTCGCGCCCAGCGGCGGCACGCTCTGCCTGCAGACCGGCGGCGCCGCGGCCGCCAACCACAACGAGCGCCTGCAGGGCATTCGCGACACGCTGGGTGGCCGCACGGGCACCTCGCCGCCCGGCGAGCCGCTCAAGGCCGAGAAGGGCTGGACCGAGGTCGCGGGCTGCCCGCTGATCACCGACGACGACAGCGCCAAGGCCGTGCAGGGCCTGAGCGACATCCTGGCCAAATATCCCGATCTCGCCGTCTTCATCACCACCGGCGCCTTCACGCAGTGGTCCGACAACGCCTTCCGGCAGGCGATGGCGCCGGTCGCGGACAAGCTCAAGAGCGGAAAGCTGGTGTTCCTGTCGGCCGACACGCTCGCCATGCAGATGAGCCAACTCAAGGACGGCTTGAGCGACGGTCAGGTCGGGCAGCGGCCCTTCGAGATGGGCAAGCTCGCGATGGCGCGGCTGATGGACCTGGTCCAGGGCAAGACGGTGCAGGATCCCGAATACACCGGCCTCGACGTGTGCACGCGGGAGAACGCGGCGACCTGCGTCGGCAAGTAAGATCGCTCGAACGCGGCCTCGCGCGTCGCGAGGCCGCGTTTCGACGCGAGCGCGGGGAGTTAGGCGCGGTGCTTTCCGGCCACCGCGCGCAGCGGCGTCTGAGCGCGATCGAGCTCCAGAAGAACGACGCGCGCGCCGTCTCTCGAGTTCGCGAGCTCCGAGGGCGCCATGCCGTCCAGCAACTTGCTGGGCCTGCGCATCCATTCTTTGGCGCGGTCGCCGAGGACCTTGCGCACTTCGATCTCGACCTGCGCCGCTGTGTCGGGCTTGCTCATGACGTGGGCGTTCCCTCGTGATTGGCTCATTCCCCGGGCCACGCCAGCTATAGCAATAACCGTCACGCATTCGCAACACGCCCTAACGTGCTAGATGTACCTAAGCGCGCACGCTCGTGTGTGCTTTCTGCGACGGTCCGGAACATCACAGCGGACAAATGGAGAATTGGGACGAGATTCGCCGCTGGCGCAAGGCCGAGCGGGCGCGGCTGATCGCGGAGCGCATGGCGCTGCGCGGCGATCCGCGCGCGCGTCACAATGCCGCAATCACCGACGCGCTCGAAAAACTCTTGTCGGCCAAGATGGTCGTCGGATTCTACTGGCCGATCCGGGGAGAATACGACGCGCGCAAGCTCATCGCCGGTCTTCTCGATCAGGGTGCGCGCGCGGCACTGCCGGTTGTCATTCAAAAGGGCGCGCCGCTGGTGTTTCGGGATTGGAATCCCGGCACGCGCATGGAGAACGGCTTTTGGAACATCCCGGTGCCGGCCGAGGGCGACCCAGTTATCCCCAGCACCCTGCTGGTCCCGCTGGTCGGCTTCGACGAGAGGGGCTATCGGCTGGGATATGGCGGCGGATATTATGACCGGACCTTGGCGAGCCTGCCCGCCAAACCCGTCGCCATCGGCGTCGGATACGAGCTCGCGCATCTGGGAACAATCTATCCACAGCCCCATGATATACCCATGACCGCGATCGTGACGGAGGGCCGCGTCTTGCGCGGCACGGCCGCACGCGTGCCTATTTTTTGAGCCAGAGGGAACCAGAGGACCACCATGAACGAGCAGCACAGGCAGCCCAAATCCGACATCGAGATCGCGCAGGCCGCGCGCATGCGGCCCATCACCGATGTCGGCCGCGACAAGCTGGGGATTCCCGCCGAGGCCCTGCTGAACTACGGGCCCTACAAGGCGAAGGTGTCGCTCGATTACATCCGCACGCTGGAGGACCGGCCCGACGGCAAGCTGATCCTGGTCTCCGCCATCACGCCCACGCCGGCCGGCGAGGGCAAGACCACCACCACGGTCGGGCTTGGCGACGCGCTCAATCACATCGGCAAGAAGGCCGCGATCTGCCTCCGGGAGCCGAGCCTCGGGCCCTGCTTCGGCATGAAGGGCGGCGCCGCCGGCGGCGGCTATGCGCAGGTGGTGCCCATGGAGGACATCAACCTGCATTTCACCGGGGATTTCCACGCGATCGGCACCGCGAACAACCTGCTCGCGGCCATGGTCGACAATCACATCTATTGGGGCAACGAGCTCGGCATCGATCCCCGCCGCGTCACCTGGCGGCGCTGCATGGACATGAACGACCGGGCGCTGCGCTCTATCGTCAACTCGCTGGGCGGTGTCGCCAACGGATTTCCGCGCGAGGACGGCTTCGACATCACCGTCGCCTCGGAGGTGATGGCGATCTTCTGCCTTTCGAGGGATCTCGAGGACCTGCGCCAGCGGCTGGGCAAGATCATCGTGGCGCAGACGCGCGACCGGAAGCCGGTGCGCGCCTCTTACATCAAGGCCGACGGCGCCATGACCGCGCTCCTCAAGGAGGCGATCGCGCCCAACCTGGTGCAGACCCTGGAGAACAACCCGGCCTTCATCCACGGCGGCCCCTTCGCCAACATCGCCCACGGCTGCAACTCCGTGATCGCCACCAAGACGGCGCTCAAGCTCGCGGACTACGTGGTGACCGAGGCCGGGTTCGGCGCCGATCTCGGCGCGGAGAAGTTCATCGACATCAAGTGCCGCAAGGCCGGCCTCAAGCCCGATTGCGTGGTCCTGGTCGCGACCATCCGCGCGCTCAAGATGCATGGCGGCGTCGAGAAGCAGGACCTGAAGACCGAGAACCTCGCCGCGCTCAAGAAGGGCTTCGCCAATCTGGAGCGCCACGTGCGCAACATGCGCGAGCGCTTCGGGCTCCCCGTCGTGGTCTCGATCAACCGCTTCAGCGCCGATACCGAGGCCGAGGCGAGTTTGCTGCGCGAGCTCTGCGCCAAGCTCGAGGTCGACTGCCTGCTCGCCGATCATTGGGCGAGCGGCGGCGCGGGCGCGACCGAGGTCGCGAAAACCGTCGTGCGCCTGGTCGAGAAGGGCAATACCGGATTCAAGTTCCTGTATCCCGACGAGATGCCGCTCTGGGACAAGGTCAAGACCATCGCGCAGCAGATCTACGGCGCCTCGGACATCACGGGCGACCAGGCGATCCGCAACCGCTTCAAGGAGCTGCAGGCCGAGGGCTTCGGCCACCTGCCCGTCTGCATCGCCAAGACCCAGTTCAGCTTCAC
>DASZHJ010000004.1:0-5677 GCA_035938015.1 Allostellaceae bacterium | reverse complement strand
GACGGCGCCGGGACTGCAGCTGATCGAGCATGCGCGGCGCATCGCGAGCGAGTGCGAGGCGGCCGAGTCGGCGATGCGCGGTCTGCGCGAAGGCTGGCTCGGCCGCGTGCGTATCGGCTCGACCCTGACGGCCTTGATGTACGACCTGCCGCCGATCTTGCGGCGCCTGCGCATGGATCACCCCAAGATCGAGCTCGTGGTCACCAACATGTCGACGCGCGACGCCGTCGAGAAACTCGTCCAGAACACGATCGACTACGCGCTGGTGACGTTGCCGATCAAATCCGCGATGCTCAAGGCGACGGCGCTCCGCCCGCAGGTTTGCGTGGCGATCCTGCCGGCGACCACGCGAGACATCCCCGACGAGATCACGCCAGCCTACGTTGCCCGACAGCCGCTGGTGCTGGAGCACGATCGCGGCGCCGTTCACGCGCTCGTCACGCACTGGCTGTCGAAGCATTTGCCGCTCGCACGCCCGCCGATGTACGTGGGCATCATCGAGGCGGCAAAGCAGGCGGTCGCCTCCGGTCTTGGCATGTCGATCGTGCCCGACGTCGCGGTCGCCGAGCCCATTGCCGAGATCGTCGTCCGGCCTCTGCGACCCGCGATCCCCTGTACGCTGGGCCTGGCCGAGCGTCGCCACAAGCCGAGCGAGCCCGCATTCGAGATCGTGCGCACGGCGCTGCTGGCGCTCAGAACGATCGGCGAAGCGGCCTCGGACGGACGCCGTCGCGCACGCTCGGCGGTGGCCTTGAAGAAACCGGCGAAGCGGCCGGACCGTCGGCGATGACGGTGACGCCGAGCGGCTGCGCACTTCGCCCCTCCCCCCTTGAGGGGAGGTGAGGGTGGGGGTTGGGTCAGCGCGATGTTTGCATCGCCGATGCTCGTGGACGCGCCCCCTCCCTACCCTCCCCCTCAAGAGGGGAGGGGCTTGGAGTTTGACGCGCGCGACGACTGAAACAATCCTGTTACATAAGTGCGAGGGCCCGACCCGTCGCCGCGACTGCCAAGTCCGGCCCCGCGGGGTCGAGCGCGACGCGCGCGGAGTTTGTGAAATCGCGGGCCGGCGGTAAGATCGAGTGTCGGTCGACGAGCTTCGACCGCGCCGCCAGCGAGGGGAGAGAGCCATGGCGTTACGCGATCCCGCCAAGCCGCCCTCGAAGGGAATCCAGATCGGCATTGCCGCGCTCCTGGTTTTCATCGTGATCGGCCTGGTCGGCGGCATCATCTGGTACAATTTCGAGAAATCGGCGGGCCTGACCATCGATACCGCCGAGCGGCTGCTGGCCGCGAGCAGCGATGACACCGTGCACCGGATCGAGCTGTTCTACGAGCCGGTGCTGGCGATCGTGGCGCTGGCCTCGCGGGTTCCGCAGATCTCCGAGATGACCACCCGAGAGCGCGACGACCGCGCGGCCCTGGTGATCTCGGGGCTGCGCCGCTATCGTCAGCTGTTCTCGCTCTATGTCGGCTACGACAACGGCGACTTCGACATGGTGACCCGCGTCGACGGCGAGGAGCGCAGCGCCGCCCGCAAGACGCTGGGCGCGCCCGATACGGCCTTCTTCGCCCACGAGGTCATCCGCGCCGAGGCCGACGGCCAGCGGCGCGCGGTCTGGACCTTCCTCGACGAGAGCGGCGCGACCATCGGCGAGCCGGCCGCGACGGAGGCCGCCTTCGACCCCCGGGTGCGCCAGTGGTACCGGCTGGCGCAGGCGGACGACAAAGTCCATCGCAGCGACCCCTACATCTTCGCCTCCAGCCAGGAGATCGGCATCACGCTCTCGCGCAAGCTCGACGGCGCGAGCCAAGGCGTTTTCGGCGCCGATCTCGCCGTGCGCGAAGTCTCGAATTTCCTCGCGGAGAAAAAGATCTCGAGCTCGAGCGAGGCCTTCCTGTTCAACGACCGGGGCGAGATCATCGCGTTTCCCGACGACAGCAAGATCCGCCGCGCGGTCAAGAACGAGCAGGAATCGACACTGATCCCCACCACCATCGCGAGCCTCGGCGATCCCGCGATCGCCGCGCTCTATGAGCGCGTGCAGAAGCAAGGCGACCAGCGGATGATGCGCCTCGAGGTCGACGGACGCACCTACCTCTCGCAGGTGGTGCCGATCATGCAGAGAGTCGGCGAGGCCGATTACCTGGGCATGGTGGCGCCGGTGGACGAGATCACGGCTCCGATCAACCGCATCCGTACGGACGCGCTGATGTACTCGCTCGCGGTGCTGCTGCTGGTGCTGCCGCTCTACGTGACGCTGGTCTTCGTCTGGCTCGACCGCCGGCTGGGGCAGACGTCCTTCTCGGCTGCCGATCTCCGCGACTTCGACACGCGGGACCTGGACTAAAGGCCGCGTTTCGCTCGCTCATTCGGAAAGTCACCGGCATGGATATCAGGCAACGGGCTCGGCGGTCGCTGATCGCAGCAGGCGCGCTCATGGTCATGACCGCGGCCGCCACCGCGAGCAGCCCGCACCAAGATCGGTTGGGCACGCCGAGTGCGTCGACGCTGGTCGCGCAGGCGACCGCACAGCCGGCTATTCCGCACGACGTGCCCAAAGCGGCCGCCCAAGCCATGCAGCTTGCCCAGAAATGGCATGGCGATGCACAGATGATCGACGTCCGGGTGCGGGAGATGAACAATTATGCGCTCGAGTTCGATTTCAAATCGCCGTCGGACCGAGCGACCTTTTATGTGCAATCGATCAAGGGCCAATTCACGTCGCAGGTGATGCCTCCGGTCACGACATCGGCGACCGGTGGGCCGTTGCCGCTCGAGTTCCTCGACTTGCCCGCGGCGATCGCGCAAGCGGAGCAACAAGGCATGCCTCCCGTGATCAAGGAGGCCTCGCTGCAAGTCTCCGGCAAGAAAAGCATGCCGCTGGTCTGGGCCATCCAGCCTGAAACCGACGACGAGCCTTACCTCTACACGATCAATGCGGCGACCGGCGCCGCCTCGAGCCTCGCTCAGTCTCCGGGCGCCGCCGCTCCGACCGGCGCTCCGAGCGGCCAGCGCGCACCTCAAACCCAGAGCGGCTCCGTCTCGCCGGGGGCCGTGGAGCCCGTGATGGCGTCGGGGCTCTTGCAGAAATGCCTGGGGATCACGCCCGGCGCAGACCGGATGACGAAGGGGCCGGGGACGCAGCCCTTCTGCAAGCAGCTTCCCGGCGCCGATCTCTTCGACCAGGCGGGCGAGCGTTTCCAGGCCGGCGACCACGCGGGCGCGGCGGAGATCGTCCGGAAATCGGCCGACGCCGGAAACGCCGTGGCGCAGCTCCGGCTCGCGCTGATGTACGACCAGGGCGACGGCGTGTCGCGCAGCGCGAAAACCGCGCAAGCCTGGTACGCCCGGGCCGCGGCGCAGGGCGAGCCGGAATCGCAGAAACAGATGGGCATCTATTACGAATCGGGAGAGGGCGTCGAGGAAAACTGGGATCTCGCGGCGAAGTTCTATCAGGCGAGCGCGCTCCAGGGCTGGCTCAACGGACAGTTTTCCTTCGGCCGCGCTTACCAGTTCGGCATCGGCGTTCCCCAGGATCGCCAACAGGCGATCGCGTGGTACAAGAAGGCGGCCGCGCAAGGCGATCCCGACGCCGACCACTGGGCGAAATGGCTGAGCGACTTCACCAACAACATCGGGTTCCGCGACGACGTCGAGCGCAGCATCGTCATGGACGTGGCGGGCCGGCTGCGCTTCAGCGGCATCCTCGCCGGGGGCGATCCCGCGGGCGTCACGTTCCACGGCTCCGCGCAGCGCGCGCTCTGGCTCGCGGGCCAGCGGGAGCGCGTGGACAAGGACGAGGTAGAAACCTTTCGCCGAATCCGCCAAGCCGACTACGAGGCCTGTCGTCGCGCCGGCAGGGACAATTGCTGATCCCATACCGTGCGTCCTTCGACTCTCTCGCTCCGCTCGCGGCTCAGGATGAGGAAATTTTTTGAACGCGCCGAGAAAACCACCTCATCCTGAGCCGCGTCCTGAGCTTGCCGAAGGGCGCGAGTCGAAGGACGCAAGGCGCCGCCTTGTCCGCGCTCGTTCGCGTCCGTGGCATGGGCCTGTCGCGGAACCGTGCCGGATTAGATGCGCGAGTCGATGAAACAGAATCGCTTCGGTCGTTGCACGCATCATATTCGAAGCCCCTCCCCCCTTGAGGGGGAGGCTAGGGTGGGGGGTTGGGTCCGCGCGATGTTTGCGCCGCTGATGCTCGCGGCGCGACCCCCCTCCCTACCTTCCCCCTCATGGGGGGAGGGGCGACAGGCGCAGCCGCTTCAGCGTCACACGGCGATGCGCGGCGGCGTCAGCGGGTTGGGCGGCGGCGAGCGCAGCAGCAGCAGGAGCAGCAGCGCCGCGGCGAGAACCCAGGCGATGATCCAGAACCCATCGATGTAGGCGAGCACATAGGCCTCCCGCTGCACCAGGCGGCCGATCATGCCGAGCCCCTGAGCAGTCGGGTCGCCAAGACCGGTGGGACGCTCGCTGAACGGGCTGGAGAAGGCGGCGACGGCGCGGTCGGCGGCATCGGACCCGGTGGTCAGATGCTGCCCGATCAGGTTCGAGTAGACCTGCTCGCGCACGCGCACGAAGGTCTGGATGAACGCGGTGCCGATCTCGTTGCCGAAGAGACGCGCGGTCTGGATCGTCGCGGCGATGGCGGCGGCCTGCACCGGCGTGATGTTGGCGATGGCGAAGGTGATGAGCGCGGTGATCGCGATGGCGAGCCCCACCGCCTCGACGATCTGCGAGGGCATAAAATCTCCGTTCGCCCAGTCGTGGGTCAAGCCGGCGTCCATCCAGCTCCCGACCGCGATCAAGGCGAATCCCACCGCGAGAAGCAGCCGCGCGTCGATCCGGCGCAATGCCACCGCCACCAGCGGCACCAGGACGAACTGCGGCAGCGCGATCCAGTCGAGCACGTCGCCGATCTGCAGCGCGCGCAGGCCTTGGACCCGGGTCAGGTAGTCCGGCAGGATGAAGGCCGTCGCCGTCGATCCGAAGCCATAGAGCGTGATCAGCATGGCCGGGATCAGCACATTGCGCTGGCTCGCGACGCGCAGATGGATGAGCGGGTTGGGCACCACCGCCTCGTTGACGAGGAAGCCCACGACCAGCAGGCCGCCCGAGGCGAGGAGGGCCGCGACCACGCCGGAGTTGAGCCAGTCGAGGCGGTTGCCCTGGTCGAGGCCGGCATAGATCAGCCCGAAGCCCAGGCCGGCGAAGGCGATCCCGGACCAATCGGTGCGGCGCAGGAGCTCGCGGTCGATCGGCAGGCGGGGGATGCCGAGCCAGACCAGCAGCGCCATCGCCGGCGTCAGCACCACGTTCTGCCAGAAGATCCACTGCCAATGGCCGGTCTCGGAATAGAGCGCCTCGAGCGAGCCGCCGATATTCTGCGAGAACACGAAACGGAACGCATAGGCGGCGATGCCCCAGATCCACCAGTGCGGCGGCAGCACGCGCAGGATGAACCCCAATGCCGCCGGAATGAACGTGCCCACCGCGAGGCCGCGCACGGCCTGGAGCGCGATCACCGTGTCGTAGTCGCTGCTGAGCGGCAGCAGCAGCGAGGAGACCGTGAAGATCGCGCATGCCCAGAGGATGAAGCGCCGGACCCCGAACACCGTGCTCATCCAGGCCGCGCCGGGCGCCACGACCATCTGTGCCGCGCCGAATAGCGAGGTG
>DASZHJ010000003.1:0-27394 GCA_035938015.1 Allostellaceae bacterium | reverse complement strand
CGCTTCAGCTCGAACAGCACCGGCGGCTCCACGATATCGACGCCGACCGGCATATTGGCGACGCCGTTCTCTTTCAGGAGCGCCTTGATCTCCTTGACCGCACTCTCGATCAGGCCATGGTCCGGCGGCACGGTGCCGCGCAGTCCCAACATGCCCGCGCGACAATGGTCCTGCGGCAGCCAGGGCGCGTACAGCCGATGATGCTTCGCCGCCGAGCCGAAATCCCAAACATAAGGCTCGGCGCCGCCGCAGAGCAGCGCGTAGCGGGTCATCTTGTCCCGCGCCCACTCGCCGATCGCCGTGCTGCTGATGTAGCGGATGTTGTTGTTGTCGAAGCAGAGCAGCGCTCCCAGCCCCGAGCGCGCCAGCGCGCCGCGGGCGCGCGCCAGGCGATAGTCGTGCAGGCGGCGGAAATTGACCCGTTCCTCGAAATCGACGGCACTGTGACCGGGTGCCGCCAAGGGCCGCTTCCAATCGTATTTCGGCTGGATCAGCTCGGGCTTGACGATCTTCGGCTCGCGGTCGTTGTTGGGCATGGCCTGTTCCCGGCAGTGCTGTCCGATAGAAGGGATGATGTGGCGGGAGCGGGGCAAGGGTCAATTCCGGCGCGGGCTGGCTTGCGCCGAGGGCTTGGGATAGGGTCCCGCGCCTCATGCGCTTCCATTCCGATCGGGACTCATGATCATCGCTCTGGTTATGGGCGTGTCCGGCTCCGGCAAGACCACGCTCGGCCGGGCGCTTGCGCGCGAGCTCGGAGCGGAGTTCCTCGAGGGCGACAAGTTTCACCCCGAGAGCAATGTTGCCAAAATGAGCCGCGGCGAGCCGCTCAGCGACGCGGATCGCTGGCCTTGGCTCGATCGGTTGGCCGACGAGCTCGCCAGCGCGAGAAGCGCCGGGCGGAGCGTGGTGCTCGCGTGCTCCGCGCTCAAGCGGTCCTACCGCGACCGCCTGCGCCGAGGCGCGCCTGGGCTGCGCCTGGTGTTCCTTAAAGGCGACAAAGCCTTGATCCACGAGCGCATGCAGGCCCGGACACGGCATTTCATGCCGCCGGGGTTGCTGGACAGCCAGTTCGCGGCGCTGGAGGAGCCGGGCCCCGACGAGTCTCCGATCGTCATCGACGTGACACCGCCGGTGGAGACACTGGTGGGCCGTCTCCCACGGCTTCTGCGGGCTCAGCCCTCGTCAGCGCCGCCGTCGCCGTACTAAGATCGCGGCAGCGCAAGTCTCCGGAGATCGCCCATGGCCCGCCGCACACAACCGCCGTTCCGCGCCGACCACGTCGGCAGCCTGCTCCGACCGCAACGACTGCTGGACGCGCGCGAGAAGCAGAAGCGCGGCAAGATCGACGCGGCGGCGCTCCGCAAGGTCGAAGACGAGTGCATCCGGGAGGCGGTGAAGCTGCAGGAGGACGTGGGCCTGCAATGCGCGACGGACGGCGAGTTCCGCCGCACCTTTTGGCACCTGGATTTTCTGGAGCAGTTCCGCAATGTCACAGTGGTGCCGCCGAGCGTCAAGGCGAGCTTCCACACCGAGGAAGGAGATCTCGAATTCATGCCGCCGGGATTGCGGGTGGACGGCAAGCTCGCGCATCCCAAGGGCATCATGACCGAGGACTACGCTTTCCTGAAGACGGCGGTGAAGGGGGCGGTGCCCAAGGTCTGCATACCCTCACCCAGCACCGTGCATTTCCGCGGCGGGCGCAAGGCGATCAGCGAGCAGGCATATCCCGAGATGGCCGAGTTCTACGCCGATCTCGGGCGCATCTACAGCGAGGAGGTGACGGCGCTCGCCAAGCGCGGACTCACCTATTTGCAACTCGACGAGGTGAATTTCGCCTATCTTTGCGATCCTAAGCTCCGGGAGCAGGTTCGTGGCATCGGCGAGGATCCCGAGCGGCTGCCACACACCTACGCGAAGCTGATCAACAGCGCGATCGCCAGCCGGCCCAAGGACATGATCGTCACCATGCATCTCTGCCGCGGAAACTTCAAAAGCGGCTGGGTCGCGGAAGGCGGCTATGATCCGGTGGCGGAGGTGTTGTTCAACGAGATCGAGGTCGACGGCTACTTCCTAGAATACGACACGCCGCGCGCGGGCACCTTCGCGCCGCTGCGGTTCGTACCCAAGGGCAAGACCATCGTGCTGGGCCTGGTCACCTCGAAGAAGGGCGTGCTGGAGACCGCCGACGAGCTCAAGCGCCGGATCGGCGAAGCCGCTCAATACGTGCCCCTCGACCAGCTGGCGCTCAGCCCGCAATGCGGGTTCTCCAGCACAGTGGAGGGCAACCGCATCACCGTCGAGGAAGAGATCAAGAAGCTCGAGCGCATCGTCCAGGTCGCGCGCGAGGTCTGGGGCTGAGGGCCGAACGCGGAACTCGAAGCAACCACAGGACTTATATTCTCTGTCGTGAAAGTCAGCGCGTCATGATGCGGGCCAATTCCACCCCAATACGGCGTGAGATCGCCGCGGCGCTCTCGATTTGGGCGATCGCGCTGGCGCTCGTGGCTCTGCCATCAATGGCTCAGGCGGCGCCCGGGGCCAGCGAAATCCGGGAAGCCCTGGAGGACAACGTGCCGCTCGGGAGCGGCGGCCTCAAGCTGGACCGGGACGAGCTGACCGGGGCCTATCGCGCGCGCGACTTCGAGCCGGTCTGGGCTGCGCCGGAGATGACCGAGGCCTTGGAGACTGCCCTCGGCGCCGCCGGGCGCGACGGCCTCGATCCCGAGAGTTTCGACCTGACAGCGCTGAAATCGGCGCTCTCCGGTTCCGCGCTGACACCGGTCGGCCGTGAGCTGCTGCTGAGCGACCGTTTCCTCGCCTATGCCCAGGTGATGGCTCGGGGCCGCGTCTCGCCGTCCGCGATCGAGGACGATTGGCTGCTGCCGCAGCCCGGATTCGATCCTGCCGCCGTGCTGGGCACCCTCGCGCAGTCCAAGGACGTGGGAGCGACGCTCGCGAGTCTGGCCCCGTCGGCGCCGGAATATGACCGACTGCGCCAAGCGCTCGAGCACTACAAGGCGCTCGCCGCCGCCGGCGACTGGCAGCCGATCGTGACCGATCAGAAGATCGAACCGGGACAGAAGGGCGACATCGTCAAAGCGTTGCGCGCGCGGCTCGCGGCCGAGGGCGATCTCGATCCGGCTCAAGCGCGAGGCGATGTCTTCGATCCGACGGGGGTCGCGGCCCTCAAGCACTTTCAGACGCGCCACGGCCTCGATCCCGATGGCCGGGTGGGGGCCGGCACGCTGGCTGTGCTCAACGTGAGCGCCGCCGATCGTGTGGAGCAGATCAAGCTCACGCTCGAGCACTGGCGCGAGATGCCCCGGAGCTTTCCGGCGGCTCGCGTCGTGGTCAACGCCGCCGCCGCCGAGCTGACGCTCTATCGCGACGGCGAGGCCGCGCTGACCAGCCGCGTCGTCGTCGGCGACGTCGACCATCCAACGCCCGTGCTCGCCGCGCGCATCGTCGCCACCTTGTTCAATCCGCCCTGGAACGTGCCGGCCTCGATCACAAAAAAGGAGCTCGCGCCCAAGATCAAGCACGACCCCGGTTATCTCGCTCGAAACCACTATGTCTACGTTGCCGGACACCTGCAGCAGTCGCCGGGACCATGGAACGCGTTGGGTGGCGTCAAGTTCGAATTGCCGAATCCGCTCGACGTCTATCTGCACGACACGCCGGCCAAGCCGCTGTTTGCCAAGCCGATGCGGGCGGCGAGCCACGGTTGCGTGCGCGTCCAGGCGGCGCGGCCGCTGGCCTCGATCCTGCTGGGCGATAACTGGCCCGCGGACGCAGTGGACCAGGCGATCGCCGCCGGCGAGACGAAACGCGTCTTCCTCAAGACCGTGATGCCCGTCTATCTGCTCTATCTCACCGCGTTCACCGACGATGACGGCACCGTCGAGTTCCGCGACGACATCTATGGCCGCGACGAGAATCTCGCCCGGGCGCTCGCCGACCGCGAGATCAGGCGGCGCGTCCCGGGCGCTGGCTGAGCGCTTCCGCGTCGATCTCGCTCAGTCCTTGCCCGTGCCGCTCATGACCGTGAATCGGAAGACGGTACCACCGCCCGGATTTGCTTCCGCCCAGATCCGGCCGCCGTGCGCCTCGACGATCGATTGACAGATCGAGAGGCCGACGCCCATGCCCTGCGACTTCGTTGATACGAATGGCTTGAAGAGCTGCGCTGCGACTTCCGGCGCAAGGCCGGGGCCGCTGTCCGCGATCTCGATCTCGATCGAGCCGTCGCCGATCGCCCTGGTCGAGACCGCGAGCTCGCGGCGCTCGCTTTCGGCCATCGCCTCGACCGCATTGCGCACGAGGTTCACCACCACCTGCTGAATCTGGATGCGGTTGATCATGGCGGTCCGAACCTGCGGATCGAAGCGCAGGGTCAGCCGGACGTTCTGCTGGCGGGCGCCGATCATGGCGAGGGTCGACGCCTCCTCGACGACGGCGCTCAGGATTTCGGGGCGCTGCTGGGTTTCGCCCTTGGCCACGAACGAGCGGAGCTGCCGGATGATTTCGCCGGCACGGGTAGCCTGCTCGACCGCCTTGTCAAGGATCTCGCGGATTTTATCCGGAGGTGCCTGGCTGCCCATCCCGAGAATGTGTCGGCCGGCTCCGAGATAGTTCAAGATAGCCGCCAGCGGCTGGTTGATCTCGTGCGCCAATGCGGAGCCCATCTGGCCCATGGCGCTGAAACGCGAGACGTGCAGTAGCTCCGTCTGCAATTGCTGGAGCCGGATTTCCGCCGCCCTCTGCTCCGTCACGTCCCTGAGGAAGCCGTTGAATACGTAACCCCGGTGACGGCGAAGCGCCGTCACCGCCACTTCGACCCTGATCTCCGACCCGTCGCGCCGAAGCGCGGGCATTTCACGCCTATTGCCCAGGAGTGGCCCGCTGCCCGTTTCCAGAAAAAGTGCCATGCCGGTCGCGTGCGGCGTCCGGTAGCTCGACGGAATGATCAGGTCCGCCAGGCGCTTTCCGACCGCCTCCTCGCGCGACCATCCGAACGTTGCCTCCGCCTGAGGATTCCATTCGAGGATCAGGCCCGCTTCGTCCATCTGCACGAAGGCATCGAGGGCGGTGTCGATCATGCCGCGCGCCATCTGCTCGCTTTCGCTGAGCGCTGCCTGCGTCTCCTTGAGCGCGGTGATGTCGACGCGCAGGCCGGCTGTGCCGCCGTCGGCCATGCGTCGTTCCGTGATGAGCAGCCACCGGCCGTCGGGCAGCTGTTGCTCGATCGACCCTGCAAGATCTTGATGCAGCCGCAGGCGCTCTTCGACCCATTCGTCCTCGCGTCCGCGTGCGATGGGGATCTGCCCCATCTTGACGATGGCGCGCGCGACATCCTCGAAATGCGCGCCGGGCACCAAGAGGTCGCGCCCGTACGTATAGGTCCGCCGGTAAATCTCGTTGCACATCACGAAACGGTCGTCGCGATCGAAGATCACGAAGCCTTCCGCAATGCTCTCGACTGCATCGCGCAGCAACGCCTCGGCTCGCTCGGCCTTCTGCAACGCCTCGACCATTGCAGTCTCATCGGTGGCGGTGCCGCGGTAGCCCAGGAATTCACCGTTTGGACCGAGGATCGGTTTGCCGCTGACCACCATGTAGCGCCGCGTGCCGGATGGCGTAGTGAAGGCATAGCGGAAGTTCCGGAATGAGCGGCGCGTGTCGAGGTCTTCCTTGTGCCGGCGCCAGCGCTCGTCCCGCTCGGGGTCGCCGCCGGCCGCCTCCCAGCGCGTCTTGCCGATCGTGACCCGCGGCGTCGAGCCGAACTCCGCCATATTCTCAAGGCTCTCGCCCGCGAAGAAGGTGAAACGATGATCGCCGTCACTTTCCCAGATCCAATCGCCAGCCACCTCGGCGATATCCCGGAAGCGCTGCTCGCTCGCACTGAGCGCGGCGGTACGCTCCGCTACCTGGCGCTCCAACGTCTCGTTCATGCCGCGCAGTCGCGCGACGATCTCGCGCCAGCCGCGGTTTATCATCTCGAAGGGCGCGATCGCCTGCGAGAGGAACTCGTCGGATTTCTCGAACCGCTGGCGAAGCTCGGCGCCGCGCGAGGATTTCACGAGCGCCGGAACCGTTGCCTGATGGATCGTCATCACGTCGAGCAAAGTGCGGCCTTCCTCGAGGGCCGATCGACCGATATCGAGCGCGTCCTCGTTGCCGGTCCCTTCGAGGTGAGCCGCGAGGGACCGGCGATACCGCTTCTCGAATGTCGAGGAAGATGCCATTAGGCGGGCCTCGCCGCGGCCGGCCCGTTCCAACGACCTGCCAGAACCAACGCGTCATCGTTCGCGCGGCCATAGCGGGCAAGCACGCGATCGGCGGCCTCCTGCGGCGGGGTATTCGGCCGGAGTCCCTCGGCGAAACCCTCGCGGATTCCGTCGGTCGCAAAGATCAGGAGGTCCCCGGGGTTCAAGGGGATGGTCGCGGCGCGCAGCGGCGGCAGGCGATGCCCCACGATGCCGCCGCGCATCAGGATCGACTCCCGCTTGGGCGCACTCGCTCCGATCAATATGCCCTCGACATTGCCGACGGCGAGCCAGGTCATCGTTGCGCGTCGCGCATCGAGCATCGCAAGGCTGATGACCACGCCTCGGGTCCTCATGAGCACCGCGTGGCAGCGTTCGACCAGTCCCGTAATCGTCCGAATCGGCTCGGACTGAAGGGTGGCGATGGCCAGCCGAGCCGCCGCCGCCGCATCGTGCCCGTGGCCGAGCCCGTCCACCACAGCAACCAGCACGTCGTGCTCGAGCTGTCGCACGATGTAGAGGTCACCCGATACGTCCGCTCCGCCATGCGCTCGGCTCGCGACCGCGTGATCGAAGAGCGATGGCTTTTCGCCGGGCATCGCACGCCTCATCGCTCCCACTTGGTCATCGTCACCGTGGTACCCTTGCCGATCGTGGAGACGATGTCGAATTCATCCATGAGCCGCTTCGAGCCGGGGAGACCGAGGCCCAGGCTCGAGGAGGTCGAATAGCCGTCCTCCATTGCGCGGGCGATGTCGACGATGCCCGGACCCTCGTCCTGTGCAACCACGCGGATTCCCCGCCGCCGGCCCTGGCTCACGAGCCGCAGCACGATCTGCCCGCGCTTGGCATAGGTTACGATATTGCGGGCGATCTCCGAGATCGCGGTCGCAATCAGCGTGAGCTCGCTTCCGGAGAACTTGAGCGACTTCGCGAGCTCGCGTGCCTTTTGCCGAGCGAGCAGCACGTCGGCGTCCACCCGGATCTCGACCACGAGCTCACCGCTCATGATCGGGTGTACCCGGTGCGTGAAGGAGCGCCAGGCCTTCCTCGAGGTCGAGCGCGGTTTCGGTGCCCTCCAGCGTCAAGCCGAGCTGGACCATGGAGAAGGCCACCTCCGGCTGAATCCCGACGATGATGGAGGTAGCGCCCAGCAATTTGATCATCTGCGCGATGCCGCGCAGCGTCCGCGCTGCGAATGAGTCCATGACGTCCAGCATGGTGACGTCGATGATCACGCCGGTAGATCGGTGGCGCCGCACGTCCGAGACCAGCTCGTCGCGCATTTGGGCGAGGTCCGCGTCGGTCATCGAGCCTTGAACCGACGCGATCAGGGCGTTGCCTTGTTTGAGGATTGAGGCGCGCATGTCCTGGCGATCCGCGCGCGCTCAGCCGGCCGCGGTTTCGGCGGGCCGGGACCGGGTGATGACGTAGCCGAGCATCTGCTCGGCGCGCTCGATGCCGCTTTGCAGGTCGCCCACCGTCAAGATGCGCCCGAGATCGATGCCGAGGGTCACCATCGTCTGGGCGATCTCCGGAGCGATGCCGGCGAGGATCACGCGCGCTCCCATGAGCCGGGCGGCCTCGATGGTCTGCACGATGTGATTGGCGACCCGCGAATCCACCGACTGCACGCCGGTGATGTCGATCACCACCATCTTGGCCCGATTGATGCGGATCGAGCCCAGCAACTGCTCGGTCAATTGTCGAGCCCGCAATGAATCGATGATTCCGATGATCGGCACGATCAGCATGCCCTCGCGGAACGGCAGCACGGGCGTCGGCAGCTCCTGGATCGCCTCCTGCTGCTCCCGGATCGTGCGCTCGCGCGAGGCGATGTAGGTATCGATGGCGAGGCCGATGTCGAGGAAGGTCAGCTTCATCAGGGACAGGAAGGTCGCCCATGCCTCGCTGGGCTTCTTTTGAAAGGCCTCCACCAGTCTCGTGGCCACCGCGCGCAAATAAAAATTGTACATCCCGAGATAGGATTTGACGGGCAGCCGGATGCGCTCGTGGATCGCACCGATCCTGAGTCGATCGCGCGCGTAGTCGAGGTCGCAATTCCCCTGAGTCAGGCGCAGAAAATAGGCCTTCTGCATGTCCTTGACCCGCTGGAGCACCTGGGGGTCGCTGAAGAATGTGCGGCTGTCCTCGAACGACAATAAGTGCCGATAAAAATCCTCGATCACGGCGTCGGCGTAGTGCCTCGCCAGATCGCCGATGCCCGTCAGCCGCTTGAAGTCCTCCACACCAAGCTCGAGGAACTGTTTGCGTTGCGCCAATTCCTGCTCGGTGATTTCGATCCCCGCCGCTGCGAGATCCGCCTCGCCGGCGGCGGTTGGCCTGTCCTGTTTCGCCATGTTAATGCCCCTTCCATTCCGGCGCCCTTGCTGGAAACGCCTCCAAAGCGGCGCGACATGCCACACCCGTTTTGGTCATCGGATGCCCAAGATTGGGGGCGGATTGTGTCGGCCCTCTCCGCTCCGCGCCTAAAGCCCTGTTCCGGAATACCTTTTGTGTTTGGCCACGTGCGGTTGCTGCACATCACTAACCTGTAGAACATTTGAAATATGACAAGGGGACGGGGGACGCGGGAAGGGGCCCTCGCGCGCAAATTGCGCACGGTTAACCGGTTGTTCACGTGACGGATGAAATCATGCCGTATCTGGCCGGATTTGTTGCACTATCTTTGCCGACGGTGGTAAAGGAGTGACGTTTCGTAGGCATACGTTGGGGTATAGGGGCATGGTGCGGGGGGCTTCGAGCAGTCGGCGTCGATTCCTGAAATTCGGCGTGGCGGCGATCGCGTCTGCGGCGGTATGGCCTGCGGAAGCAAAGCTGATCGACCGCCGACACCTTTCGTTCGAGAACCTCCATACCGGCGAGCGCCTCGACACCGTCTATTGGGCTAACGGGACCTACCAGCCCGGCGCGCTCCGCGCGATCAACGTCCTCTTGAGAGATTTCCGCAGCGGCGATGTCTATCCCATAGACCGGAAACTGCTGGATCTGCTGGTGCGGCTGCGCGGCCGATTGAACTCGACCGCGCCGATTCAGGTGATCTCAGGCTATCGCTCGCCCGAGACCAATGCGATGCTTGCAAGCTATAGCGACGGCGTGGCCGCAGGCTCGCTCCATATGGAAGGCATGGCGATCGACATCCGAGTCCCGGGCCGGTCGCTACGCTCGGTGCACCGGGTGGCGCTCGACATCGCCGCGGGGGGCGTCGGCTACTATCCACGCTCGGACTTCGTCCACGTCGATACCGGCCGCGTGCGCCGCTGGGGCTGAGCCCAGACGCCACTGATTCTTCCGTCAAGCTTCGCTAAACTGCCGGCACGAGAGCCCCGACGGCCAAAGCTGGGAGTAAGCGCATGCCGGGTTCCCGCGCCGAAGCAACACGCGCGCAGTGGCTCGACGTACTCGCGAAATACCAACAAGAGGGCGATGGCCCCGACCCGCGGGGCATGTGGTCCCCGAGCCTCGATGCCGCCTCACGCGACGAGATTCGTGCGATCCAGAACGCAAAGCTCGCGGCGCTGACGCCTTTCCTCTATGAGAACAGCGCCTTTTACCGGCGCCGCTTCGATCGGTTCGGCCTGGCGCCGACCGACATCCGCGGCGTCGCGGACCTCGCGAAATGGCCGGTGGTGGACAAGCGAGAGATGATGGAGGACGCCCTCGCGCATCCACCCTATGGCACCTACGCCACCATGACCGAGGCGGTCTGGGCTGAGCGCGGCTGGATGATGTTCTCCTCCTCGGGCTCGACCGGCGCACCCCGGGTGTTCCGCTACTCCCAGCGGGATCGCGAGCTCTGGGCTTGGGCCAATGCGCGTGCGCTCTCGGCCATGTGCATCGGCAAGGGCGACACGGTGTTCCTGATCACGGGCTTCGGGCCGCACGTGTTCGCCTGGGGTGTCGAGGCTGCGCTCGTCAAGATGGGCGTGCCCATCATTCCCGGCGGCGGCATGGACGCGCGCGGCCGGGCCAACGTCGTCACGCGGTTTCGGCCGAGCGTGCTGGTTTGCACGCCCTCCTACATGCTCCATCTCGCGCGTGTCCTGCAGGAGCTGGGCCAGGATCCCGCGCGCCAAGGCGTGCGCACGTTGTTCGTGGGCGGAGAGCCCGCCATGGGTATCGACGAAACGCGCGAGCGGATTCAATCGATCTGGGGCGCGCGTCTCGTGGAGTTCTAGGGCTGCACGGAGGCATCGCCTCACGTGGGCGGATTCACTTGCCCGATGGCGCAGGCGACCGGTCGGCCCGTCGCAACCCACCTCCTGGAGGACGTTCAGGTCTGGGAGACCGTCGATCCCGAGCATCTCGCACCCGTCGCCGACGGCGTCCGCGGTCTCACGGTCTGCACCTCGCTCAATTCCGAAAGCTCGCCGCAGCTCCGCTTTCTCGTCGGCGACTATACCGTGCTCGATCGTGCGCCCTGTCCCTGCGGGCGCAGCCATGTGCGCGCGATCGGCGCCTTCGTCGGCCGCGCCGACGACCTGATCAATCTGCGCGGCATCAAGATGTTTCCGGCCGAGATCGAGGAGATCGTGCGTGGCATTCGCGAGACCGGCGACGAGTTCGAGATCGTGCTGGCGACCTCGCGCGAGGGCCTCGACGTCATGACCGTGCGGATCGAGCATCCCGACCACGCAACGCCAGACGTCCTTCGAAGGCGCTTGCAAGACGACATCCGCGCGCGCTGCGAGGTGCGGGTGGAGACGGACGTGCTGGCGCCGGGTACGCTGCCCAAGACGGAGTTCAAGGCGAAGCGCGTCAAGGATCTCCGCCGCAAGCCCTAGGGAGAGTGCGCATGTCGTCCCGCGCGAACCCGCCCTTCCACGCCGATCACGTCGGCAGTCTGCTGCGGCCGCGCGCGCTCACCCTGGCATTCCGGCGCGTCGCTGCCGGAGAGATCGGCCGCGAGGAATTCCGCGCGATCCAGGACTCCTTGATCAGCGGCATTGTCGATTTGCAGGCCGAGGTTGGCATGCGGGTCGCGACTGACGGCGAGTTTCGTCGGTCGTCCTACTGGTCGCATTTCGTCGAGGCCGTGGCGGGGCTCACGGTCAAGGAATCGCTCTTCACGTTTCACGACCAGCACGGCCACGAGCAGGGCTTCACCGCGCCCCATGCGAGCGGCAAGCTGCGGCGCACGAAGCCGATCTCGAGCGCCGAGTTCGCCTTCCTGGCGCCCCTCGCGAGGGCGCGCGGTCTTACGCCAAAGGTAACTTTGCCATCGCCGCCCACCATGCATTTCTGGCGCGGCCGCGCCGGTATCGACCCCACGGCTTATGACGGCGCCGAGGCATTCTTCGCCGACCTCGCTCAAGTCTATCGCGAGGAGATTGCGGCGCTCGCTCATCTCGGCTGCACTTATGTCCAACTCGACGAGGTGCCGCTTGCCATGCTCTGCGACCCCGCGGTGCGCGAGCAGCTGGCCGCGAGGGGCGAGGACCCGGCAGCGCTGGTCGACCTCTACATTCGCTCCTTCAATGATGCACTCAGAAACAAGCCTGCCGGCATGACCGCGGCCATGCATATGTGCCGCGGCAACTACAAGGGACAGTGGCTTTCCGCGGGCGGCTACGAATCAGTCGCCGAGCGCGTCTTCGCGGAGGTCGACGTCGACAGCTTCCTGCTGGAGTACGACACGCCGCGCGCGGGCGACTTTGCGCCGCTGCGCTTTCTCGGCCCCGCGAAGGTCGCGGTCTTGGGGCTCGTCTCCTCGAAAACGCCGAAGCTCGAGAGCGTCAGTGCGCTCTGCCGGCGCATCGAAGAGGCGGCGAAGGTCGTGCCGCTCGAGCGCCTCGCCGTGAGCCCTCAGTGCGGCTTCGCCAGCACGGTCGCCGGCAACCCGGTGACGGCGGACGATCAGCGCCGGAAGCTCACGGTGGTGGTCGAGACTGCCCGTCGGGTCTGGAGCTGAGCGCCTCTATCAGTGCGACATCAGCACAGGCACGGTCATGTGCCGCAGGACCTCGCGGGTGGTACCGCCCAGGATGAGCTCGCGCATGCGCGAATGGCCGTAGCAGCCCATGACGATGAGGTCGGCGCCTAGATCCGCAGCGCGCGACAGCAGCGTGTTTGCGACGTCGATGTCGTCGGCGACGGTCGAGGCGGCCTCGGCCTTCACGCCGTGGCGCGCGAGGTGGAGCGAGATATCGGCGCCGGGCAGACCGTTGGCGTCCTCGCCGCGGCGCGGATTGATCGAGAGCACGGTCACGTGGCTCGCGCGCTCGAGGATCGGCAGCGCGTCATTGAGCGCCCGCGCGGACTCTCGGGTTCGGCTCCAGGCCACGAGCACGCGCCGGCCCGCCGTGTCGAACCGGCCGGCGTACGGTACGATCAGCGCCGGCCGGCCGCTGGCGAGCGCCAGCTGTTCGGGAAGACGCGCCCAGCTGCCGGGCGGCCGCTTCCCGGGATCGATCTGCCCGGTGACCGTGAGGTCCGCATAGCGCGCGTGCAAAACGCCGACTTCCGCCGGGTCGCCTTCGGCGAGCCGCCATTCGTGCGAGATGCTCGCGCGCGAGCACGCGGCGCGGAACGCCGCTTCGATCTTCGATGACGCCGCCTGCGCCGTCTCGCGGTGCCGCTCCTCGATCTCTTGGATCACGTCCACGGCCATGAACCCCGAGCCAGGCGCGAAATAGGCCGAGAGATCCAGCGGCTCGATGATCGAAAGGCCGACGAGGTGCGCGCCCTGGGTGCGCGCCAGCTCGACGGCAAAGCCCAAGCCGGCCTCGCTCGCGCTGGCACCTGCAAGGGTTACCAGGATGTCTTTGAAGCCCATGGCTTTCTCCGTGCCAGAGGGGAGCGGGTCTCGCCCGTCGGGCGATGCCACGGCCCATCCTAGCAGCTACAGAGGGTAAGGACGAAGGTCGCGATCGGCCATGGCCTTGGGGCCCGCCGTTCACATCATCCCGCCGCCGCCACGATCGCCGCCGCCGCGCTCCGGCATATCTCGAGGTGCGGGCGGCGCAGCGCCGGTGGGGCCGGGCCTGGTGCACGCCGTCAGCGCGAGAATGGCCGCGATGACCGCGGCGAGCAGGGATGCGCGCGTTCTCATGGCAACAGCTCAGCACGAACGGTCCATAAGTCCGCCTCAATTCTCAGTGAAGGTTCGCGATGGGCGAACCTGCCATTCCGCCCTCCATCGGGGTATCGTGCGCGTTGCGAGGGATCGGGGGGTCGGCGAGCCGCTCATGAGTGACGCTGAGAGCGCGAAACCGCTGCCTGCTGCAGCACCGCAGGAGGTCGAGGAACGGCCACTTGCGGCCATCGGCCTGGTCCTGCTCTCGCTCGTCGTGTTCAGCGGCTTGGATGCCGTCTCCAAGGTGCTGGTGGTCGACTATTCGCCGGTGCTGATTACCTGGGGCCGCTACGCCGCCAACCTCGCGTTGCTCCTGCCGTTTGCGCTGCGCGCGGGCGCCCACCCATTCGCCACTGCGGGCATCGGTTTGCAGATCGGCCGGGGGTTCGCCATGGGTGGGTCCTCGGTCTTGTTCATCGCCGGCTTGGCGCAGATGGCGATGCCGGACGCCACCGCGGTCGCCTTTGCTGCCCCGCTCTTCGTTACAGCACTCTCGATCCCGTTCCTGGGTGAGCGCGTCGGTATCCGCCGCTGGTCGGCGGTGGCGGTAGGATTCGTGGGCGTGATGGTCATCGTGCAGCCGGGCAGCTCGACCTTTCATCCCGCCTCGTTTTTCCCGCTCGCCTCCGCCGCATGCTGGGCCGCTGGCCTGGTCATCACTCGCCGTATCAAGACCCGCGACGCCACGCTCACCACGCTGCTCTACACCACACTGGTCGCTTTCCTGATCATGACCGCCTTCCTGCCCTGGGTCTGGCAGCCGCTGCCGCCGCGAGCCCTGGGCCTGATCCTGATCATGGGCCTGCTCAGCTCGGCCGGTCAGTATTTCCTGCTTCTTGGATATCAGCGCGGCCCGGCCTCGCTGCTGGCGCCCTTTTCCTACATGCAGATCATCACCTCGACCTTCTGGAGCGCGGTGCTCTTCGGGACCTGGCCGGGCATGGCGACGTTGATCGGCGCCTCGATCGTCGTGGCGAGCGGTCTCTACGTCCTGCACCGAGAGCGCGTGCGCCGCGGCGCGCCGAGATGATCAGCCTGACGGAACTCGCGAGGCGTCTTTGCGGCGCCGCGTTCGCCGGAGTGCTGGGCTTGGTGGCGATCTCGACATCGGTGCCGGCGGAGACGCGGTTCGGCCCCGGCTACCCCGATCGCGCCCTCTTGGGCCCGCAGGCGGCCCAAGGTGCGGTGATCTGGAATCACGGCACCACCAGCTACTATGGTGCGCTCGACTCAAGTCAAAGCGCGATCCCGGCTTTTGTTGCTGCGCTCAGCGGTGACCGCTGGGATGTCTTCCGGCTTGACCGGCCGCCGGCCGGTGAATCCCCGAACACCAGCACCGAGGCGCTGCTGGCTGCGATCAGCCAGCTCAAGGCCCAGGGCTACCGGAGGATCGTTCTGATGGGCCAATCGGCGGGCGCCTGGATCTCGCTCATCGCGGCCGGGAAGAGCGCGGACGTCCATGCCGTCATTGCAACGGCTCCCGCCTACTACGGCGTCAATCGTCCGAAAAACACCATGAACGCATCGGCCCTCTACGGTTATCTCGAAGGCATCAAGGCGGCTCGGGTCATGCTCGCGTTCTTCACCGACGATCCCTACGATCCCGGTGGTCGCGGGGCCGAGGCGGATGCCATCTTGGGGCGCAACGGCGTGCCGCGTCTCATCGTCGACCGGCCCGAGGGACTCAGCGGGCACGGCGCGGGGACCAGCGGATTGTTCTATCGCCGGTATGGCCCTTGCCTGCGCGCCATCATGGGCGACGGTGCCGCGCCGAAGCTCTCCGAGTGTCAGACCGATTGGGGCAGCAAGCCCAGCGGCGAGGTGCAGCTGCCGAAAGACTTGGCGATCGCAAGGACCGGCACCGGCCCGGCCGCGCCGCTCCTGGGGACTTGGTGGGGCGTTTACCTCAACGGCCGCGAGCTCGTGCTGGCCGTTGAGCGCGCGGATGGCGATGCGGTCAAGGCGGTTTACGCGACAGGACCATTACCCGGGGCGGTCAATAAACTCGACTACGTGCGTGTCGACGGCAAGGTCGACGGTGCCGGCCTCTCCTTCGAGCGGCCGGGCAAGGCGGCCCTGCATTTTCGGCTTCGACCTGACGGCGACCTCGATGCCGAGTGGATCGCGTCGGATGGGACGGGACGCCTGACCGCCATCCTACGACGGCTTCAGGACTAGACATTGTCCCCAGTGGCTGTCGATCTCCTGATCGTCGGTGGCGGCATCAATGGCGCGGGGATCGCGCGCGACGCCGCTGGCCGCGGCATGTCCGTTGTCCTGGTCGAGCGCGGGGATCTCGCGGGTGCCACGTCCTCGGCATCGAGCAAGCTCATCCATGGCGGCCTGCGTTACCTCGAGTTCGGCGAGTTTCGCCTGGTGCGCGAGGCGCTGGTCGAGCGCGAGGTCCTGATGAGGATGGCGCCGCATCTTATCCACCCCACCGAATTCGTCTTGCCCCATGACCGCACCTTGCGCCCGCGCTGGCTGCTGCGGCTCGGCCTCTGGCTTTACGATCACATCGGCGGCCGGGAGCGTCTTCCCGCGAGCCGGCGCATCGATCCGCGCCGAGACGCGTTAGGCGAACCGCTCCGTCGTGACATCGCCGCCGCATTTGTCTATGCGGATTGTCAAGCGGACGACGCGCGCTTGGTGATCGCCAATGCGCGCGATGCCGCGCGGCGCGGCGCGCGCGTCCTGCGTGGCACCGAACTCATCTCGGCTCGCCGCCTGGGCTCGCTGTGGTCTGTTCAGCTGCAAGCCTCCGATGGCGTGCGCTCCGAGGTGCAGGCGAGAGCGCTGGTGAACGCCGGAGGTCCTTGGGCGATGGAAGTCGCCCGCCGTGCCGGTGTCGAGCACGGCCGCGCCGCACTCCGGCTGGTGAAAGGCAGTCACATCGTGGTGCCCCGGCTTTACATGGGCGCGCAGGCCTACATGTTGCAGAACGACGATCGCCGGATCGTCTTCGTGCTGCCCTTCGAGCAGGATTTCACCCTGATCGGCACCACCGAGGCGGCGTTCGACGGTAACCCCGCTGAAGTCGCCTGCACCGACGAAGAGGCGGCCTACCTGTGCCGCGCGGTCGGCCGTTGGTTCGCACGGCCACTGACGCCGGCAGCGATCGTGTGGCGCTATGCGGGCGTACGCCCGCTCTACGAGGACCACGCCCGGAGCGCCTCGGCGGTGACGCGCGATTACGTGCTCCTGCGCGACGGGGAGGCGCCGGCTGCGCCGATGCTCTCGGTGCTCGGCGGCAAGATCACGACCTATCGACGCCTGGCGGAGCATGCGCTCGAGCGGCTGGCCCTGCCGGGAACGGGCGGACCATGGACCGCGGGCGCGCCCTTGCCGGGCGGCGCGCTCGCGGGCGGCAGCCTTGAGACTGCCGTAGAGGCACTGCACTCAGACTGTCCTTGGCTCGATACCGTGATTGCCGACCGGCTCGTCCGCCGCTACGGCAGCGACGCCGCCGCGATGCTGGGCGATGCGCGGCGCAAAGAGGATCTGGGCGAAGCCTTCGGCGCTGGTCTCACCGCCCGGGAGATCGATTGGCTCCGCCGCGAGGAATGGGCGCTCGACGCCGACGACATTCTCTGGCGCCGCACCAAGCTCGGTCTGCGCCTCAGCGCCGGAGAGCGCGCGCGATTGGAGGAATACCTGGCCCAGCGCAATGGGTGATGAAATCTTGAGCTGTGGTGACCGAGCGGTATTCTGCCGTGCGAAAAAACGCATTGCGCGCCGGCCCCGATCACCGCCTATATCCGTCGAGCGACGCACCAACCAAGAGGAATGAGCGATGAGCGACATCAAAGTCCTCGGTATCTGCGGCAGCCTGCGCAAGGGCTCCTTCAACGCCATGGCGCTGCGCGTGGCGCAGGGCCTCGCGCCCGCGGGCATGAAGATCGAGATCGCCGATATCAGCGCGTTTCCACTCTACAACGAGGATGTGCGCGCGCAGGGCTTCCCGCCGGCGGTACAGACGTTCCGCGACGAAATCGCCGGCGCCGATGCGCTGCTGTTCGCGACGCCCGAATACAACTATTCCATGTCCGGCGTGCTCAAGAATGCCATCGACTGGGCCTCGCGCCCGCCAAACCAGCCCTTCGACGGCAAGCCCGTCGCCATCATGGGCGCGAGCGGCGGCGTGCTGGGCACGGCGCGGGCGCAGTATCACCTGCGCCAGACCTGCGTGTTCCTGAACATGTTCCCGGTCAACAAGCCCGAGGTGATGATCCCGCAGGCGCAGACCCGGTTCGATGCCGAGGGCCGGCTCACTGACGAGACCGCGAAGGGCCTGATCAAGCAGCTCCTGGAATCGCTGCAGGCGTGGACACTGCGGCTCAAGGCGAAGACCTGACGGTGAAGGATTTTTCGCCGAAGTGAAGGCCGGTTCGGCGCAGAAAACGCGCCCGAACCAAAGACTCTACGGCACCAATACCGCGGCCCCCTGGATGCGACCTTGCCGCAGGCACTGCAGCGCGTCGTTCGCGGCGTCCAGCGGGAAGACCTCCGTGTGGATCTTGAGCGGGATCTCCGATGCCAGCGCCAGGAGCTCCTCGCCGTCCCGGCGCGTCAGGTTCGCGACCGAGCGCACCACCCGCTCCTCCCACAGCAGCCGGTAGGGAAAGGCGGGGATATCGCTCATGTGGATGCCGCCGCAAACGACGGTGCCGCCCTTGGCGGTCGCTGCCAGCGCCGCCGGCACGAGGGCTCCCACGGGCGCGAAGATCAGGGCGGCATCGAGTGGCGCGGGTGGCAACTCGTTGGACCCTCCGGCCCATTCGGCCCCGAGGCTGCGGGCGAAATCCTGGCCTGCGCGGTCGCCCTGCCGCGTGAACGCGAAGAGCCGCCGCGCCTGGTGCACGATCACCTGCGCCACGATGTGGGCCGCAGCGCCGAAGCCGTAAATGCCGATGCGCTCTGCCTCACCCGCTAGCCGCAGCGTGCGGTAGCCGATCAGCCCGGCGCAGAGCAGCGGCGCCGCCGCGACATCGTCGAAGCCGGCGGGAATCGGAAAGCAATAGCGCGCATCGGCGACGGCGTATTCGGCATAGCCGCCGTCAATCTGGTAGCCGGTGAAGCGTGGGTTGTCGCAGAGGTTCTCCTGCCCGGAAGCGCAGAAGGCACAGGTCCCGCAAGTCCGGCCGAGCCACGGCACGCCCACGCGGTGGCCGATGTCGAAGCCCTTCACGCCTGGGCCGAGGCCGGCCACGGTGCCGACGATCTCGTGACCGGGGATCAGCGGCAGCCGAGGTGCCGGGAGCTCGCCGTCGAGGATGTGCAGGTCGGTCCGGCACACCCCGCACGCACCGACGCGGATCAGCACCTCGCCGGAGCCGGGCCTCGGCGGCGGCTGTTCGCGGAGGCGGAGTGGCTGTCCGGGTGCTTCCAGCAGCATCGCTCGCATTGTCGCTCTCCTCCTGGCAGCGCTACTGAGCGGGGAGTCGCCAGTCCGCCCACGAACCGCAACCGTCGGGGACGCAGAGGCGGGCTCGGGCCGTCTGCGAGGCGCTATCCAGCCGTGGAAACCGCCAAACCGGGCCGACTGTTCATCCTTTGGGGTCAATCCGATCCCAAATATTTCAGTTGCGGGCGCGCTCACAATCGCACGCTCTGCTAGAGTGTAACAGTTTTCACGATCTCGTGATCTTGGCCAGAGCCTGCCGGGGACTGCCCGACGACCGGCTCTGATGGTCCGCTTTCCAACGTCGGCATCTCGAAACGGCGCTGCAGTCAGGTGGTCCCATGATCGTTCCACGCAAAGACCACGAAGCCCACCCCATCGATATCTACGTTGGCGGCCGCATGCGGCTACGCCGCATCCAGCTGGGGCTGAGCCAAGGCGCGCTTGCCAGCAAGATCGGTGTCTCCTTCCAGGCCGTGCAGAAATACGAGTCCGGCGACATCCGGATCTCCGCAAGCCGGCTTTATGACGTAGCGCAGGTCCTCGAGGTCTCACCGGCTTTCTTCTTCGAGGGATATCCCGACGGCATCGTCGCCAAGAACATCGCTCAGGAGACCTCGCCCACCAACGAGACCTTCGATCGGCGCGAGGTGATGTCGCTGATCCGCGGCTATTACGGCATTCGCGACCCGCAGCTCCAGGCCGACATTCTTCGCCTGATCTCGAAACTCGGCAACCGCTCGGGCGACGAGACCGCCGCCTGATCTTAAGCGTTGGGGGTTATTGCCAGGATCGGCGCGAGGGCTCTAAGACTAGGGCTATGCCCGCGAAGAAGAACCCGCTCAACCTCAATGCCCTGCAGCTCAAGACGCTGACGCTCATGCAGGAGCTCGCGCGCTCGCCGGCTCACGCGGAGCAACTGCCCGACGGCGCGATCCGCGTGAGCCAGTTGCCCTATCCCCACGGAGATCATTTCCACGTCGGCGCGGCCATCGTGATGGCGCGCGACGCCAATGGTCTCGCCAATCCCGCGGCGTGGGTGGCGCTCGAGCGAAAAGGCCTGATCAAGTCCGAGTTCCCTGCCGCCGCCGTTCTCACACCGGCGGGCCTCGCCTACGACACCGGCCTCGCCGAAACCATCCTCCACCGCAGCGGCCACTGACCCCTTACCAGGCGAGGTGCGCCATCGCATAGCTGGGGCGATGGCCGCTCTCGGCCACCGCGGCCTTAAGCCGGCCCGGATCCGGCAGCACGCCCGGCGAGACGCCCAGCTCCTCGCCGTGGATACCGCCGAGGATCAGCAGGCTCGCGATGCCAACGCCGTTGGCGCCGGCAATGTCCGTGCGCAAGCTGTCACCAATGGCCAGGATGCGTCGATGGTCCGCGACACCCAGCAGGTCGAAGCACGTGTCGTAGATCGAGGCGAAGGGCTTTCCGTGCCAGCGCACGCGCCCGCCGATCGCCTCGTAGCGTTTGGCGAGCGTGCCCGCGCAGATCACGCGGCTGCCGCGGTGCATCACCACCAGGTCGGGATTGGCGCACACCATCGGGAGGTCTCGCGCCCGACCGCCCTGCAGCACGGCCTCGTAGTTGGCGACGGTCTCGTTCCAGCCCCAGGGTCCCGTGTTGAGGATGAACTCGGCCTCGGCCACGTCTTCGACCCGCCGCAGACCGAGATCCGCCAGCATGTTGTCGTCGCGCGGCGGGCCGATGTGGTAGCAGACCCGCCCGAGCGCCGCGTAGAAGGCGTCGTCGCGCCGCTTCAGATGCTGCCAAACCTCCTCCCCGGAGGAGAGCAGACGATCGTAGAGCGTGCGGGGAATGCCGATCTCGGCGGCGCGCTGCTCGACGAGATGCGCGCGGCGCGGGGCGTTCGACAACACGACCAGGCGCTTGCCGCCCGCTTTGAGCCGCGTCAGGCAGTCGATCACGCCGGGGAACGGCGCCTGTCCGTCGTGCAGCACGCCCCAGAGGTCGAGGATGTAGCCCTCATAGCGCTCGGCTATCTCGCCGACGCCGGCGAGGAGTGGAATCTCGGGCTCGGTCATCGCGATCTGACGTCTCTCAGGCTGAGAACGGCACGTCGGCACCGACGGCCTCGGCGATACTGGCAAATCCATCGCGGGCGAGGAAGCTCGCGAGGTCGCGCTTGATGCGAAGCACCAGTCCCGGACCCTCGTAGACGAGCGCTGTGTAGAGCTGCACCAGGCTGGCACCCGCGCGGATCTTGGCATAAGCGTCGGCGCCGCCGGCGATGCCGCCGACGCCGATCAAGGGTATTTGTCCGCGCGTGAGCCGCCACATGTCAGCGAGGAGTGCCGTCGAGGGCGCAAACAGCGGCGTGCCGCTGAGACCGCCGGTCTCCCGGGCATGCGGGCTGCGCAATCCCGCGGGCCGCGCCACCGTCGTGTTGGAGATGACCATCCCGTCGATGCCGGTCTCGAGCGCCGCCTCGGCGATCTCCAGGCGCTCGCCCTCCGAGAGATCAGGTGCGACCTTGAGCAGCAGCGGCGGCGGATCGGATGCAGCCGCGGCGGCACGTGCGGATTTGAGCGCCGCGATCAACTCCAGAAGGCTCGACTTGCGCTGAAGGTCCCGCAGCCCCGGCGTGTTCGGCGAGGAGACATTGACGACGAGATAATCCGCGAGCGTCGCCAGCGCACGTACGCCCGCGACGTAATCGGCGATTGCGTCGGCGCTCTCTTTGTTCTTGCCGAGGTTGGCGCCGACCAGGCCCGCGCGCCCGCGCCTTGCCGCGAGCCGCGCGCGCACCACGTCGAGGCCCTGGTTGTTGAAGCCGAGCCGGTTGATGAGCGCGCGATCCTCCGTGAGGCGGAACAGCCGGGGCTTGGGATTGCCGGGCTGCGGACGTGGCGTCACGGTCCCGGTCTCCACGAAGCCGAAGCCGAATCGCAGCATGGCATCGGGCACCTCGGCGTTCTTGTCGAAACCGGCAGCGAGCCCGACGGGGTTGGGGAATTGCCAACCCCAGAGCGCGATGCCGAGGCTTGGCGGGTCCGGCTCCGCAGGGCCTGGCACGAGTCCCGCGCGGAGCGCCACGATGCTCGCGCGATGCGCCGCTTCCGGCGGCAGCAGACGCAGCAGGGGCAGGCCGAGCTCGAAGAGCGCGTTCACGAGGCCGCGTCTTCGCAGGGCCTCGGAAACACATGCGCACCGTCGGCCCCCAGCGGCAGGGGATCGACGCGAGCCACGGCGTCGAGCGGCAGCGCGCTATAAAGATGCGGAAAGAGCGCGCCGCCCCGGGACGGCTCCCACCTGAGCGCCGCGCCGAGTCGTCCCGCGTCGACCGTCACCAGGACAAGATCTGCTTGGCCCGCTCGATGCTTGCGCGCGCTGTCGCGAATTTGCTCGGCGGTGGAGAAATGGATGAAGCCGTCAGCCGCGTCTTGGGAGGAGCCGCGATAGCTGCCCGTCGCTTCAGCGGCCGCCCATTCCGCCTGGCGGCACATGTGATAGATCAGCCGTCGCTGCATCGCGGGCACGCTATCGCAGCCCTGTCCGTACCGCCAGCCTGGTGCGCGCTTCAGTCCTTTGCCCCTGTGGAGTGGCGGGTTTATGCTTCGCCCGGGAACCAGCGCGGGCGAAGGACGGCTGATGAGATCGTTTACTTACATTGACGGCACCTGGCACGAGGGCAATCCGCCGCTGCTGGGCCCGATGAGCCATGCGACCTGGCTTTCCTCGATCATCTTCGACGGTGCGCGCGCCTTCGAAGGCGTGGCGCCCGATCTCGACCGCCACTGCGAGCGTGCGATCAACTCGGCGCGCACGATGGGCCTGCGGCCCATGCTGAGCGCGGGCGAGATCGAGGAGCTTGCGCGAGACGGCATCCGCAAGCATGCAAAGGACGCGGAGCTCTACATACGCCCGATGTTTTTCGCGGAGTCCGGTTGGATTTATCCCGATCCCGACAGCACGCGCTTCTCGCTCTCGGTCTACGAATCGCCGATGCCGAAGCCGACCGGCTTCTCGGTGGGCCTGTCGCCCTTTCGCCGTCCGGCGCCCGATCAGGCGCCGACCGACGCCAAGGCCTCCTGCCTCTATCCGAACTCCGGTCGCGCGCTCCGCGAGGCCGAGCAGCGCGGCTTCGAGAACTGCGTGATGCTGGATCCCCTGGGCTACGTGGCGGAGCTCGCCACCGCCAACGTGATGATGGCCAAGGACGGCGTGGTCCATACGCCCGCGGCGAACGGCACCTTCCTCGCGGGCATCACGCGCCGGCGCCTGATCCAGCTTCTGCGCGATGCCGGCAAGGACGTCCGGGAGCGCAGCATCAGCTACGAGGAGCTGCAGGGCGCCGACGAGCTGTTCTCGGTCGGAAACTACGGCAAGGTGCTGCCGATCACGCGGATCGAGCAGCGGCACCTGCAGCCCGGGCCCGTCTATGCGCGCGCGCGCGAGCTCTACTGGGCCTTTGCCCACAGCACCTGAGCGCGGCACGGATCGGTTTCCGGTACGGCGGCCGGCGGCGCCCGCGCTCGCGGTCGGCTATGCGCGCGCCGCGTGGCTCACGCCCGAAGGCGAGATCGAGCGCCTTGATCCCGTAGAGGCCGCACGCCGCGCGCGCAAGACGCCACCCATCCTCTGTCATGGCCGCGCGGTCGCGCGTCGGCTCGGCGTCGACGCTTTCGCGGCGCTCGATCTGCTGGAGCTCTACGCCTTCGTTCGGCCGGCCCGCAGCCTGGTGCCGACGCCGAGAGGCCTTGCGGCGGCGCTGAGCCTACCGGCGCCGCACTCGCTCGAGGACGACGCGATCGCGCTCGTGCGGGCGACCGAGGCGCTGCTCGCCGAGCTCACGGCGGTCGGTGACAGCGAGGCCAAGGCCGTGGCGCAGCAAATGGCAGCGGCCGGCTGGCTATGGGGTGCGGCGGCGCTGGCGGCGCTGGCGCAAGTGCAGATCGAGGAGCCGGCCGGGCTCGCGGCCTGGCGCAGGCTTGGCGAATGGGCCGAGTACGCACCGGAGCCGCCTGCGGGCCACGAGCCCGTCGAGGAAGCCGAGGCGCGCCGCCGCCTTGCGGAGTTGCTGGGCTCGGACTCCGAGCCGCGGCCGCAGCAGGCGGACTATGCCGCGGCGGCGAGCGCCGCCTTCCGCCCGCGCGAGAGGCCCGACGAGCCCATGGCGGTGCTGGCGGAAGCCGGTACCGGCGTCGGCAAAACGCTCGGCTACATTGCGTCTGCCAGCCTTTGGGCCGAGAAGAACGAGGGCGCGGTCTGGATCTCGACCTTCACGCGCAACCTGCAGCACCAGATCGACACCGAGCTCGACCGGCTCTACCCCGAGCCCACCGAGAAGGCCCGGCGCGTCGTGCTCCGCAAGGGTCGAGAGAACTACCTCTGCCTGCTGAATTACGAGGAGGCCGTCGGCGCGTTGCCGACGCGACCCGCGACCGCGGTTGGCGTCGGGCTGATGGCGCGCTGGATCCAGGCGACACGCGACGGTAGCCTGGTCGGCGGCGATTTCCCGGGTTGGCTGCCGGATCTGCTGGGCCGCGGGCGGACGCTCGGGCTCGCAGACCGGCGTGGCGAGTGCATCCACTCGGCCTGTCCGCACTATCACAAATGCTTCATCGAGAAGAGCGTGCGCCGCGCCCGGCGCGCGCGGCTGGTGGTGGCGAACCACGCGCTGGTCATGGTGCAGGCCGCTTGGGGCGGGCTCGACGACAGCAATGTTCCCACGCGCTATGTGTTCGACGAGGGCCATCACGTTTTCGAGGCGGCTGACAACGCGTTCTCGCTGGCGCTTACGGGACGCGAAGCCGTGGAACTCCGGCGCTGGGTGCTCGGCGTCGAGGGCGGACGAGGCCGCGCCCGCGGCCTGCGCCGCCGGCTCGAGGAGCTGGTGGCGGGCGACGACGCAGCCGAGCGCGCGCTCACCGAGGCGCAGGCCGCCGCACGCGCCCTGCCGGGCGAGAGCTGGCTGCAGCGGCTGCAACAAGGGGCGCCCTACGGCGAGACCGAGATCCTGCTGGCCCATGTGCGCCGGCAAGTGCTGGCGCGCGCCGAGGCAGCCGACAACGCTTATTCGCTCGAGACCGAGGCGCGGCCGCCGGTCGAGGGTTTGCTCCAGGCGGCCGCAGCGCTCGGAGCCGCGCTGCGGCGGCTGATCGAGCCGCTCGATGCGCTGGCCAAGCGGCTCGGCAAGCGGCTCGACGACGAGGCGGCGGAGCTCGACGCCGCCACGCGCACGCGCATCGATGCAGCGCAACGCGGCTTGCGCCGGCGCATCGACGGCGAGCTCGCGGGCTGGCTCGCGATGCTGAAAGACCTGGGCGGCGCGCCTGTGGCGCAACTGGTCGATTGGTTCGCCGTCGATCGCATCGATGGTCATGAGATCGATGTCGGCATGCACCGGCACTGGATCGATCCGACCAGACCTTTCGTCGAGACGGTCGCCAAGCCGGCTCAGGGGTTCCTGGTAACCTCGGCGACACTCACCGATGGCACCGGCGATGCCGAAGCCGATTGGGTGGCGGCGGAAATGCTCACGGGCGCGCGCCATCTGCAGCGTCCGGCGCTGCGCGCCCGCGTGCCGTCGCCCTTCGATTACGGCGCGCAGACCCGCGTCTTCGTAGTGACCGACGTGAAGCGCGACGACGTCGACCAAGTGGCGGCGGCCTATCGAGAGTTGTTTCTGGCGGCGGGCGGCGGCGCGCTCGGGCTCTTCACGGCGATCTCGCGGCTCAAGGCCGTCTACGCTCGAATCGCGGCGGCGCTCGAGGCCGCGGGGCTGCCGCTCCTCGGGCAGCACATCGATGCCATGGATACCGCGACCCTGGTCGATATCTTTCGCGCCGAGGAGGACGCCTGCCTGCTCGGCACCGACGCGGTGCGCGACGGCGTCGACGTGCCTGGACGCTCGCTTCGGCTGATCGTCTTCGATCGCGTGCCCTGGCCGAGGCCGGACATCCTGCATAAGGCGCGCCGACAGGAATTCGGCGGAGCCCGCTATGACGATCGGATCACGCGGCTCCGGTTGCGCCAAGCCTTCGGACGGCTGGTACGGCGCGCGGGCGACACCGGCGTGTTCGCGCTGTTGGATTCGCGTCTGCCCTCGCGGCTCCTCGGCGCCTTTCCCGAGGGCGTCGCAGTCGAGCGGATCGGGCTCAAGGACGCGGTCCAGCGGACGCGGGAATTCCTGAAGGGGAGCAGCGGCAGTTGACGCGGATCGGCCCCTGGGCAGCAAGCCTGCAGACGCGGTAAAGTCTCGGCCGCGTGCGCGCGTCGGCCGAGCGGTTCCGAGAGCGAGCGCGTGACAACACCGTGCGAAGAGGTGGCACATGCTCGATCATCATTCGGCGCTGATCTACACGATGGTCCTGGCCTCGGCGGCGGGCAGCGGCGTCACGGACACGGAGCTGCGCACCATCGGCGATATCGTGACGCATTTGCCGATCTTCGCCGATTACGACAACAAGCAGCTCACCAAGACGCTCTCCGCCTGCTCGGACCTGCTGCAGAAGGAGAACGGCCTCGATCTTGCCCTGAAGGACATCAAGGGGGTGCTGCCGCCGCGCTTGCGTGAGACCGCCTATGCGCTGGCCTGCGATGTGGTGGCGAGCGACGGCGAAGCGTCTCAGGACGAACTGCGCTTTCTCGAGGTGCTCCGCGACCGCTTGGCGGTCGAGCGCCTGATCGCGGTCGCCATCGAGCGCGCTGCCCGGGCGCGCTTCATGACGCTCTGATTCGTGCGGCCAAAAGAAAAAAAGGGCCGCGGTAAACCGCGGCCCTGCGAGTGAACCTGCCTAAGCGTTTTCTTCTTAGAAATCCATCCCGCCCATGCCGCCGTGGTCGTGGCCGCCGGGCATCGGGGGCGCCTTCTTCTCCGGACGCTCGGCCACCATCGCCTCGGTGGTGATGAGCAGGCCCGCGACGGAGGACGCGTCTTGCAGGGCGAGGCGCACGACCTTGGTGGGGTCGATGATGCCGGCCTTCAGCATGTTGACGTACTCGCCGCTCTGGGCGTCGAAGCCGTAGGTCGAGTCGGTGCTCTCGAGCAGCTTGCCGACCACGACGGAGCCGTCGGCCCCGGCGTTCTCGATGATCTGGCGCGCGGGCATCTGGATCGCCTTGCGGACGATGTCGATTCCGACCCGCTGGTCGTCGTTCGCGACTTTGAGCTTGGCGAGCGCCTTGGTCGCGTAGAGGAGCGCGGTGCCGCCGCCGCCGACGACGCCTTCCTCGACCGCCGCGCGGGTCGCGTGCATGGCATCGTCAACCCGGTCCTTGCGCTCCTTCACTTCGACCTCGGTGGCACCGCCGACCCGGATCACCGCCACGCCGCCCGCGAGCTTGGCGAGCCGCTCCTGCAGCTTCTCGCGGTCGTAGTCGGAAGTGGTCTCCTCGATCTGCGCCTTGATCTGGGCAATCCGGCCCTCGATGTCCTTTTTCTTGCCGGCGCCGTCGATGATCGTGGTGTTCTCCTTCTCGACCCGCACCCGGCGGGCCTTGCCGAGCATGTCGAGCGTGACATTCTCGAGCTTGATGCCGAGGTCTTCGGAGATCAGCTGGCCGCCCGTGAGCACCGCGATGTCCTCGAGCATCGCCTTGCGGCGATCGCCGAAGCCCGGCGCCTTCACCGCCGCGACCTTGAGGCCGCCGCGGAGCTTGTTG
>DASZHJ010000002.1:0-5354 GCA_035938015.1 Allostellaceae bacterium | reverse complement strand
GCCGCCATCATGACCATTCGCGAGGGTGTCACGTCCGGCGCCGTGGACAAAGCCGCCAACGATGTCCTGGAACGCCACGGTGTCCGCCAGTGGCACTATCACCGCACCGGCTACATGGTCGGCATATCCGATCCCAGCAGCTGGGCGCTGGGTCATATCGGGGCGCTACGACAGGACGACCCCATGGTCTTGAGAGAGAACATGACGTTCCATCTGCCGATGGTCCTGTTCCAGCCGGGCGTCGCCGGCGCGGGGCTCAGCGAGACGGTGCGCGTGACGAGGACGGGAGCCGAGGTTCTCACGAATTACCGCAAGGAGCTGATCTCTCTTTAAGGGCCACGGACTCCACTCGCCCCGCGGCAGGGGCGGCTCCCGCTCGCGGCAGTTATGTCCATTGTGACCCTATTTCTCCCCGCAGCTTAGTCGTATCTAGCCGCCCTGCACTCCGGTCAGCTCTGCACGAGTACCACGCCGTGATCGGCGAAGGTGAGCACGACCCGCGCACCCACCGAGCGCGGTCTCAGTACCTCACGATCGATCACGAAAAGATCGCCGTGTTCTGTCGCAACGGTATACTCCATGTGAGTGCCGAGATAGGCGGCCTTCGCGACCATTCCACTGAGCGCCGGTCTATTTTGCTCGCTCGGACCGAAGATGAGCGACTCCGGTCGCACCGCGATCTTGGCCGGTCCTGTCGGGATCCCGCGCCGGGGCAGGCGGAGGATAACTGGACCGATACGGATCTCCGCGGAGTCCCCATCGATCGACCGCGCCTCGACATCGATCAAGTTGGCGTCGCCGATGAAATCCGCCACGAACAGGCTCGCCGGCTCCTCGTAGAGCTCGCGCGGCGTGCCGGATTGCGCCACCACCGCGTGATCCATCACGATGACTCGGTCGGAGACCGCCAGCGCCTCCTGCTGGTCGTGGGTGACGTAGACAACGGTGAGGCCCAGGCGCTGTTGCAGCTCGCGAATGTCCTCGCGCACGCGCCGGCGCAGCTTCGCGTCGAGGTTGGAGAGCGGCTCGTCGAACAGCAGCACCCGAGGCTCCAGTACGAGCGCGCGGGCGACCGCGACCCGCTGCTGCTGTCCGCCTGAAAGCTCCGAGGGCAGCCGAGCGCCGAGGTCTCGAAGCCCGACCAGGGCAAGTTTCTCCAGCGCGAATGCATGGGCCTCGCGCTTGCTCGCCCCGCGCACCGTTGGGCCATAGGCGACATTCTCGAGTACAGTCATGTGTGGGAACAGCGCATAGGACTGGAACACCATGCTGACATCGCGGTCCGCCGCGGAGAGCGAGGTCACGTCCGAGCCGCCGATCAGCAGCTGGCCTGAGGTCGCGGTCTCGAGCCCGGCGATCAAGCGGAGCGTCGTCGTCTTGCCGCAGCCGGAGGGCCCGAGCAGCGTCACGAGCGTTCCCGCTTCGATCGCGAAGGAGACATCGTTCACCGCGGCGACCGGCCCATAGCGTTTGACGATATGCCGAAGCTCGACGGAGGCGGCGCCGCGAGGTGCCATGGCCATCAGCCCGCTCCCTCGATCGCGAGCTCGCCTGCCGGATGCGCACGCCGCCCGAGCCGGCGCTCGCCGACCACGAGCTGGATCAGCCCGATGGCGGCGAGCATGATGAAGATCAGTACCGAAGAGTACGCGATGGCCAAGCCGAACTCGCCAGCCTCGGCGCGCCCGACGATATAGGCCGTCGCCATGTTGTGCTGCGCGCTCACCAGGAAGATGACCGCGCTGACCGCGGTCATGGCGCGCACGAAGCTGTAGACGAGCGCTGTCACCAGCGCCGGCTTGAGGAGTGGCAACACGACGCGCAGGATCGTGGTCCCCGTGCGCGCGCCCAAGGTGAGCGAAGCCTCGTCGAGGCTGCGGTCGATCTGGGCGAGCGTCGCCATCCCTGCGCGCACGCCCACGGGCATGTTCCGGAACACGAAGCAGATCACCAGGATGAGCGCGGTGCCTGTGAGCTCGATTGGCGGCACGTTGAAGGCGAGGATGTAGCTCACGCCGACGACGGTGCCGGGGATCGCAAAGCTCAGCATGGTCCCGAACTCGAACAGCCTCTGACCCGCGAAGCGCTGGCGGGTTAGGAGATAAGCCGTCAGCAGCCCGATGATCGCCGTGAGCGGCGCGGACACCGCCGAGACGCCCAGGGTCGTCCAAAGGGAATCCCAGGCGGAGCCAGTGAGCAGCAGCCCGTGCGGACCCCATTCCACCGAGAAGCCCGTCCGGTAGTGCTCGAGGGTGAAGGTTTGGTCGCGTCCGAGCGCGCGCACGAAGCCGCCGAGGAATATGGTGGCGTAGACCGCAAGCGTGAGGATCGTCCAGAGGATTGCCGTAGCATAGCATGCTAAGCGCACGCCGGTGGGCAGGGGGATCGGCACGCCGCTGTCGCCCTTGCCGGTGACGGTCGTATAGACGCGGCGGCCGAGCCAGCGCTGCTGGGCGTAGAAGGCACCGAGCGTGAAGGCGAGGAGCACGATCGCGAGCACTGCAGCCTGGCCCTGGTCGTGTGCCGCGCCGACGACGGCGAAGAACACCTTGGTCGAGAGCACCTCATAGTTGCCGCCAAGCACCAGCGGATTGCCGAAGTCCGCCATGCTCTCGACGAAACCCAATAGGAAGGCATTGGCGACGCCCGGCCGCATCAGTGGCCACGTCACCGTGCGGAAGCTCGTCCAGCGCGACGCGCCCAAAGTCTCCGAGGCTTCCTCGAGGGAGGGTGCGATGCCCTGGACGACCCCGATCAGGACCAGGAAGGCGATCGGCGCGAAGGCCAGGAGTTGCGCCAACAGCACGCCGGGCAAGCCATAGATCCAGCGCGAGCGCGGCACGTCGAGCCAGTCGGAGAGCAGCGCGGTCAGCGCGCCCGCGCGCCCGAAAAGCAGGATGATGGCGAGACCGATGACGAAGGGCGGCGTGACGATCGGCAGGATCGTAAGGACGCGCAGCAGCCGCTTGTAGCGAAAGCCCGTGCGCACGGCGAGGAGCGCGAACGCAAGCCCGATCGCCGTGGCGCCGGTGCCGACCAGGACGGCGAGCCAGACCGTATTCCATGCAACGCCGCAGCCGACGCCGCTGGTGATGCAGCCGAGCCCCCAGATCGACGGGCTGAGGAGCTTCTCGAGGAGCAAGCTTGGCGCCCAGGCACCGGCGCTGTCCTGGCCGGCGCTCGCGAGCAGCGTGAGGATCGGGAAGAACACGAAGAGGGCGATTAGCGCGACCACGAGGGCGATCGCACTGACAGTGAAGCCGTCGCCGCGGCAATAGCCGCGCGCCGCCAATCCACGCGAGGCCAGCATGAGATAGGAAAGCCCGAGCGCCGCGCCGCCATAGCCGAGGCCAGGCTGCTTTGCGTCCGGCGGCAGAAGCCCCGCGAGCCACGGCCATGCGAGCCCGGAATGGATGATCGCGAATCCTTCGGCAAGCAAGAGAGCGAGGCCGATCCCGGCCCACACGACGAAGGACCGCTCGTTGCCGCGGCTGAGGGCGAGGCCGAAGAGTCCGACCCAGGGCAATATCGGCAGCAGCAGCCAAGGGCGCCCGGCCACAACGATCTGATAGAGCGCGGGACCGGTCGCGATGCTGGGATAGGAGCGGAGCCAATCGGATCCGAAGAGGGCATCGCCCTCGATCCCGTACCACGGTAGGACCGCGATAGCGGTCCCGCCGAGGCCGAGCCAGACGAGGCCGGCGCGCATCACGGGCGCGTGGATACCGCTATTTCGGCAGTGACTTCACTTCCTTGTCCCACTTCGCCAGCAAGCGTGTGCGCTCGGCCGATGAGCCGTATTTCGCGAAATCGTAATTGATCAATTTGATCTCGCTGAATTTCGGCGCTTGCGGCGGCACCGGCGTGCTCTTGTTGGAGGGCACTTGATAGGATTTGGCCTTGGCGGCGAGCGCCTGCGCGTCTGGTGTCAGCGCCCAGTCGTACCACTTCTTGGCGGTGTCGAGGTTCTTGGCGCCCTTGATGATGGATTCAGCGCCGATCTCGTAGCCCGTGCCCTCGCAGGGCGCCACGACCTTGATCGGCGCGCCCTGCACGGCAAACGTCACCATGTCGTGCATGAAGGTGATGCCGATCATGGTCTCGCCTTGACTGACGGCGGTGGCCGGAGCGGCGCCAGACTTGGTGTACTGATTGACGTTTTGGTGGAGCTTCTTCAGGTAGTCGAAGCCGACGTCCTCTCCCATGATCTGCACGATGGTCGCGAGCATGGTCCAGGAGGTGCCGGAGGAATTCGGATCGGCTACCTGGACCTCGTCCTTGAAGCGGGGATCGAGCAGATCGGCCCAGCACTTGGGCTCGGCGCCGCCTTTCTTCTTCATGAGGTCGGTGTTGTAGCCGAAGCCGAGCGCGCCCGAATAAATACCGACGGTGCGGAATTTCGAGGCCTCGGCGTAGCGGACCGCCCAGTCCTGCAACTGGTCGAGCATCGGCGATTTGTATTCGAGGGTGAGACCTTCCTCGGCCGCCTGTTGATGGGGGTCGCCCGTGCCGCCCCACCAAATGTCGCCGCGCGGATTGGCGGCCTCGGCCTTGATCTGCGCGTAGGTCTCGCCCGCGCTCTTGCGCGTCATCGCGACCTTGATGCCGGTGTCGCGCTCGAAGGCGGTCACCATCTCCCGGCACCACTCCTCCTGCACGCTGCAATAGACCGTGAGCGTGCTGTCGGCCGCTGCAGGCGCGGGCGAGCCCGTCACGAGCGTCACGACCAGCGCGGCACCTGCGCAGAAATTCAGCCACCCGAATTGCCCGATCATGTTTTCCTCCCCGTCGCAGCGTTCTTGGTTTTTGCCATCCCGCCTCGATCGCGGGACCGGTCGGTTTCTGTAGAATAGCCCTGAGCCCGGGCGTGCGGGCAAGCACGGCGTTGCCCTTGGTGGTCACATTGCTGGTCAGGAAATTCATTCATCCAGCTAAAGACCTCGCGCGCCCTGACGATGACTTCATTATCGTCGGCACGCGCGGCTAAAAAGGGTGCAAATTTACTGCACACACGGGGTCAGCGATCGGTGGTTACTTGGTTCGGAGTTGGCACATCCCGGAAGCGCCAGCCGCGGCCAAAAAGCGCCGCTTGCCGGTCCATAGCGGACTCCACTAGCGCTCCGCAGGGGGTTATGAGTTCACGGCCTAACGCGCCACAAAGACCTTGACGCTCTCCGGGTCCACCGCTACCCCCAACCCCCTCGCAGCCGCCTGTCACTCTCGGAGCCCGTTCCTATGCCCGCTTACCAGTACATCTACGTGATGAAGGGTCTCTCCAAGACCTATCCGGGCGGGCGGGAGGTGTTGAAGGACATCTGGCTGTCGTTCCTGCCGGGCGCCAAGATCGGCGTGCT
>DASZHJ010000001.1:0-5343 GCA_035938015.1 Allostellaceae bacterium | reverse complement strand
CGGGCTCCAACCCGGCCACGCGCGGCAAGCGCTCGACGCCGCCGGCGCCCGGGACGATGCCGATCTTGACCTCGGGCAAGCCCACTTGCGCGCGCGGCGTCGCGACGCGGAAGTGGCAGCCGAGCGCCACCTCGAGCCCTCCGCCGAGCGCCACGCCATCGATGGCGGCGATGACGGGCTTGGGGCTCGCTTCCAAGGCCGCGATCGCCACGCTGAGGCGCGGCGGCTGCGGCGGCTTGCCGAACTCGCGGATGTCGGCGCCGGCGATGAAGGTCTTGCCCTTGCCGATGACGACCACGGCGGTGACAGCGGGATCCGTGATGGCGCGCTCGATGCCGTCCATCATGCCCTGGCGTACGGCTTGGCTGAGCGCATTCACCGGGGGGTTGTCGACGGTGAGAACGGCGATGGAGCCTTGCTGCGAATAGGCGACCGTCATGCGAGCCTCCCGTTGGCGACGGCGATCATCGCGGAAACAGTCGCGTGCGCCCTGGCGCCTCTGGTTGCGAGCTTAGTGCCCGATGATCGGTCATACCGCGATTGCGCGGCGCCACCAAGCGCCAAGCGGTGGCGAGTCCCCGCAGCCGCGAATTGACCCCGCGCCAATCAGTATTTAAAACAGCCGTTTGAATCGCTGCCGGCGAAGCGATAGAACCAGATGGGGGTAGGAAATGATCCGGGGCAGAAACCTGAGAGTGGCCATCGCGGCGCTCGCCATGCTTGTGTCGTTTGCCGCCAACGCCGCGGACTTGCGTATCGGCATAGGCGCGGAAGCCACTACGCTCGATCCCCACTATTACAATCTCAATCCCAACATGGAGGTGGACGATCATCTCTACGACTATTTGCTCTCTTTCGACGCCCAGGGCCGGCTGATCCCGGGTCTCGCGACGGCCTGGAAGGCCGTCGACGACACGACCTGGGAGTTCACCCTAAGGCGCAACGTCACGTTCCACGACGGCTCGCCCTTCGCCTCGGCGGACGTGGCCTTCACCTTCGCGCGGGCGCGTAAGCCGACCGACAGCCCCGATAGCTACTCTCGTCACTTCATCCGCATCACGGACGTCTCGGCGCCCGACGATTTCACGGTGCGCGTCAAGACGGACACGCCCTTCCCGAACCTGTTGCGCGAGCTCGCGCAGATCGCGATCATCTCCCGCAAGGCCGGCGACGCCGTCACCACTGCGGATTTCAATTCGGGGAAGGCCGCGATCGGCACCGGGCCCTACAAGCTCGTGGAGTGGGTCCAGGGCGACCGCCTCGTCCTCGCGCGGAACGAGAGCTACTGGGGCGAGAAGCCCGCCTGGGACCGCGTCATACTGAAGCCGATCGTCAGCTCTCCCGCGCGCACGGCGGCGCTTCTGGCCGGCGACGTCGACCTCATCAACTATGTGCCGAGCACCGACATCGCCAAGCTGAAGGCGGACCCGAATTTCAAGCTGTGGCAGGTCGTGGGGAATCGCGTCATGTACGTCGTGCCCGATGTCGACCGCGACGCCTCGCCCTTCGTGACCGATCTCGACGGGAAGCCGCTGGTGAAGAACCCCCTCAAAGACGTCCGCGTGCGGCGCGCGATCTCGAAGGCGGTCAATCGCGATGCCCTCGTGAGCCAGGTCATGGAGGGCGTGGCAATGCCGGCGGCACAGTTCCTGCCGGCGGGCTTCTTTGGCCATACGCCGAAGCTGCAGCCCGAGCCCTACGATCTCGAGGGCGCCAAGCGCCTGCTCACCGAGGCCGGTTATCCTCAGGGATTCGGCCTCACCATCCATGGGCCCAGCGACCGTTACCTGAACGACGCCAAGATCGAGGAAGCGGTGGCACAGATGCTGACCCGTGCGGGCATCAAGACGAAGGTGGAGGCCATCCCGAAGGCGATCTTCTTCGGCCGCGCCGCCAAGCTCGACTTCAGCTTCATGTTCATAGGCAGCGCGCCGGCGACCAACGAGGCGGCGGACGACATGACCTACCTCCTGGCCAGCTACAACAAAGAGAAAGGCATGGGCGCCGGCAATCGCGGGCGCTTCTCGAACGCGCAATACGACACGTTGCTGGACGAGGCGCTTCGCACGATCGACGACGCCAAGCGCGAGCAGCTGCTGCAGAGCGCCACGGAGATCGGCATCGGCGAGCAACTCGGGCTCATTCCGCTCTACTACCAGGTGAACGTCTGGGGGACCCGGAAAGGGCTCACTTTCGTGCCGCGCACGGACGAGCTCACGCACGCGGCGGATGCTCGCCCGGCGCCCTGATCCGGCGTTGGATCACGCAGCCGCGAGGATGTCGCGCAGCGCCGCGATCACCACGTCCGTGTCCTCGGCGAGGCCGACGGTGATGCGGATCTCGTGCAGATGCTCGGGATCCCGCCAATCTCGGATCAAGATCCGCCGACGGCGCAGTTGCTCGACCGCCGCCGCGGCGAGGATCGGTAGTTTGGCCGAGACGAAGTTGGCGGCGCTCGGAAACACCTCGAGCCCGAGCTTGGCCAGGCCGTCGCTGAGGCGTTGCCGCTCGCGCGCGACAGTGGCTACCACTTTGTCGAGATAGGCATCGTCCTCGAGGGCCGCGAGCGCTGCGGCTTGCGCGGTCGCGGTCGCGCCGAAATGCAGCTTCACCTTGCGCAGGGCCTCCGCGACATCATCGGAGCCGCAGAGCGCGTAGCCGAGGCGCGCGCCCGCGAGACCATAGGCCTTCGAGAAGGTGCGCATCACCGCCCAGGGGCCGCGGCGCTTGGCCAAAATGGCGAGCGCATCCGGTCCGCCGGCCTGCCGCCCGAACTCGTAATAGGCCTCATCCACGATGAGCAGCACGGTCTCGGGAACGCCTTGCGCGACCTGCTCGAGGCCAGCCGCGGTGATTTGACCGCCGGTGGGCGGGTTGGGCGTGCAGCAGAACACCAACCGCGTCCGCTCGGTGACTGCCGCGACGAGCCCGGCGGCATCGTTGGCGCCGAGGGCATCGAGCTTGACGCGCAACGGGGTCGCGCCCTGGATCCGCGCTTCCACCGCGAAGCTTGGGAACGTTGGCGCCGGAACCACGGCGTGATCGCCGGAACTCAGCGCGAAGGTGCAGAAGTCATGGATGAGCTCGTCGCTGCCGCAACCGAGCAGGATGCGTGCGGCGGGAACGCCCGTGCGCGCGGAGAGGGCCTGCGCCAGCGCCTTGCCCTGGCTGTCGGGGTAGCGGTTGAGGCTGCCCGCCACCGCCTGCGCCGCCGCGACCGCTTTCGGCGAGGGCGGGTAGGGAGATTCGTTGAGGTGGAGCATATGGACTTTCGGCGCATTCGGGCCCGCGAAGTCCGTAGCACTGGGACTGCCCGTGCCGTGCCGCGGCAATGCCCCGACCGAGGACCTCACCCAGGCCGGTTGCGTCTCCGTTGTCCTCGGATCACCCGCCATTGCTCCCGTGACTCCGCTGTGCTGAAATCCGCTGCGCGCACGGACCGGTATAACGCGCCGACTTGTCGATGTCGTTTCAAAATTATTGGAAAGCGGGCGCGACTTTCGCAGATGGATCGCATCGAGAAGACCGAGCGGATCGACCCCGCGACGCCCACCGCCGAGCGGTGCGTCACGTCCTATCCGGCGCGTCGCCGGTACCGGCCCGGCGTGGTCTACCCGCCGCAGGTGCCCGGTGTTGCCGGCGTGATCGACATCCACTGCCACGCCCATGAAGGTCAGCAAGATCCGCTGGCGCTGGCAAAGCTCGCATCCGAGAGCGGCATGGGCGGGCTCGTGTTCAAGACCGTGGGTGCCATCTCCGGCGGCGAATACCGCCCTGCTCGAGTGGTGGCTGGGATCAAATCCGATCTTGCGCGGTGGAGCGTGGAGAGCCGCGTCGCGCCGACGGAGTGCTGGGCCGGCTGCGGCATCACCATGGATAACCGCCCGCCCACAGTGGCCAAGCTGCGCCAGCAACTGGACGACGGGGTGGCGGCCGTCTGGCTCCCCGTGTTCAATCACGCGAACACGCTCTTCAAGGTGGGTGGCCGCCGGATCTGGTGGGACCCGAGCGCGGCGCCCGGCGACCACAGCGCGCCGCTGCCGTGGGAGGAGGCGCTCCGGTACGGCTACTACCTCCTCGACGAGCACGGCCGCATCAAGCCGGATATCGCCGACATGATCCGCATGGTCGTCGACGCCAACGTTGCGCTGTTCTTCGGGCACGCCACGCACTCGGAGATTTTCGCGATCGCGGAATTGTTGGAGAAGCTCCACTTCAAGCGCGGCGTGATCGACCATCCCTTCAGTCCCTTCATCGATCTCGATATCGCGCAGATGAAGCAGCTGACGGGCGCGGGCATCACGCTCAATTTCACCTACGACGAGCTCTCGCCTCTGCTCGGCGTCGATCCCGCCCGTATGTATCAGGCGATCCGCGCCGTGGGTGTCGAGCACGTGACGCTCTCGAGCGACGCCGGCGAGCCGCTGTTTCCGCACACGGTCGAGTGCATGCGGCTCATCCGCTCGTACATGGCCGCTTTCGGGCTCAGCGAGGAGGAACTCCGCACGGTGTCGGTCACCAATCCCGCGCGCGTCGTGGGTATCGCAGGCTAGGCCTGCTTGCTTCGTCATGGCCCGGTCCCGCGGCGCCGCAAATTGGCTTTGGAGCCGAGAAGATTGGCGATCGAATCGGCTGACCCTAAAATCTACCAGATAGATATCATTCGATGAATCGGGTCTGCTTTCCCAATATCGAGAATGCGGTCGCCGCATCCCGGCCGAACCCGGCCGATTGACGACAGTGTCGCTTCCGGCGCGAGCGCCGGCGTCAGGCACAACGACGGAAGGTCCGAGGCCATTATCTTTCTCCGCGTCCGGTATTCAGTCATGGGAGTTTGACCGCAAGTCGTTCAGCCCGTCTGAACAAAAGGGATCGGCGCAGTCGAACGGTCGGCTAGGGCCTAGCCGCGCGCGGGCACCGCGATATCGAGCCAGCCGTGCGCGGTCACCTGCGCTCGATCTTGGGGTCGCAGCAGCACCGTCGTCATGGCGGATTCGACGATGGCGGGTCCGGCGATCTTCTGCTCCGGCGCGAGACGGTCGAAATCGTAGACCGGCACGGTCTTCCAGTCGCCGAGATAGATGCGCCGCTCGCCGCGAGGCGGGGCCGGCTCGGCGGTGGGCAGGCGAGGCTCCTCCGGTAGGTCTGGCAGAACGCCGATCGCGACCACGCGCGCATTCACCAGCACGGCCTCCTGGTCGCGCATGGCGTAGGTGTAGAGTTCCTCGTGGCGCCGGTGGAAGCGCTCGACGATCTGCGGGAGCGGATCGGGTTTTTCCCAATCCATGTCGTCGAGTGCCACATTGATCTCGAAGATCTGCTCGCCGTAGCGCATATCGACCG